>NZ_JBICMC010000017.1:0-1840 GCF_043106005.1 Pseudomonas sp. GLN_2
AGCTTTCAGAAATTGAGCAAGACAGTTGCTCCCACAGGGGCGTGCGGCCCCAGTGGAATGCGGTCCCCATTGGCCATGTCAGGCCACCTCTGGCTCACAACCCTTGAGCACCATGCGGATGATGGTTTCGGCCGCCGCGTCATAATCACTGTCGGCCAGCTTGGCCTTGCCGGTCACCGCAGAAATCTGCCAGTCGAAGTCCGCATAGGTCTGGGTTGCCGCCCAGATGCTGAACATCAGGTGATGCGCGTCCACATGGGCGATCTGCCCGCGATCGATCCAGCGCTGGATGCACTCGATGTTGTGTCGGGCCTGCTCGTTCAACTGCTCTACCTGGTTCGGTGACAGGTGCGGCGCGCCATGCATGATCTCGCTGGCGAACACCTTGGACGCATGGGGCAGGTCACGCGAAATGCGAATTTTCGAACGAATGTACGCACTCAGCACTTCCTTCGGGTCGCCGTCTGCATTGAACGGCGTGGATGCCTGCATGATCGGCGCGATGATGCTTTCCAGGACCTCGCGGTAAAGGTTGTCCTTGGACTTGAAGTAGTAGTACACGTTCGGCTTGGGCAGGCCGGCCTTGGCCGCGATATCGCTGGTCTTGGTGGCGGCGAAGCCCTTGTCGGCGAATTCCTCGCTGGCCGCGCGCAGGATCAATTCCTTGTTGCGCTCGCGAATGGTGCTCATGGTCAGGGATCTTCCTCGTGTCTGGCCACCTCTAAGGGGGATCGGGCATGGTAGCACCGGCCTCGACGGGCGCTCAAGGCAGCGGCTTTGGGCTAGAATCCGGCACATTGACTTATTTGGATACAAGCAAACATGGCAGGAAGCAGTCTACTGGTACTGATCGACGATATCGCCACGCTGCTGGACGACGTCTCTCTGATGACCAAGGTGGCGGCAAAAAAAACCGCAGGCGTGCTGGGTGATGACCTGGCGCTGAATGCCCAGCAGGTCACCGGCGTGCGCGCCGATCGCGAACTTCCGGTCGTCTGGGCGGTGGCCAAGGGGTCGTTCGTCAACAAGGCGATCCTGGTACCGGCCGCGTTGCTGATCAGTGCGTTCATACCCTGGGCGGTTACGCCGTTGTTGATGTTGGGTGGCGCGTTCCTGTGCTTCGAGGGTTTCGAGAAGCTGGCGCACAAGTTCTTGCACAGCAAGGAAGAGGATGAGGCACAGCACGAGGCGCGCAAGGAGGCTGTTGCCGATGCCAGTGTTGACCTGGTGGCTTTTGAAAAAGCCAAGATCAAGGGGGCGGTGCGTACCGACTTCATCCTGTCGGCGGAAATCATCGCCATTACCTTGGGTATCGTAGCTGACTCGCCGCTGACCCAGCAGATCATCGTGCTGTCGGGCATTGCGGTAGTCATGACCATTGGTGTGTATGGGTTGGTAGGCGGGATCGTCAAGCTTGACGACCTTGGGCTGTGGATGGCCCGCAAAACCTCCAGGCTGACTCAGGCAGTGGGTAACGGCATCCTGCGCGCGGCGCCGTACATGATGAAAAGCCTGTCGGTAATTGGTACTGCGGCGATGTTTCTGGTGGGCGGTGGGATCCTGGTGCATGGCATCGAGCCGCTGCATCATGCCATCGAGGCGTTCAGCGAAGGGCGTGGTGGGGCGCTGACCGGGGCGTTGCTCAACGCTGGGGTCGGGGTTGTGGCCGGTGCCATGGTGCTGGCGGTGGTCAGTGCTGCGGGGAAGTTGTGGCGGGCGCTCAGACCTGCCAATTGAGGCGCCTGGCCGGGGCTTTGCCCCGGTTCGCGCGTGAACCCGCCCCCCAGGTACCGCGTATGCCTTGAACCCGGTGCGGCCCCTGTAATCGATGGACTCGCCC
>NZ_JBICMC010000018.1:0-691 GCF_043106005.1 Pseudomonas sp. GLN_2
AGGGCGGAAAGGTGAATAGGCGCCTACATCGTGAATGAATGTCTACTTGATGTGAAAGCGCACAACCCAAAGGCCCAAAAGCTCAAAAGCTCAAAAGCTCAAAAGCTCAAAAGCTCAAAAGCTTAAGCGCTGGTTCTGATCGGGCGTACAGTCCGTTTGCGATGGCGACGCCGACTCACCTTTCCGCCCTTACGGCGGGTCCCTTTTTGTCGTGGCAAAAAGGGACCAAAAACCGTCGGCTCCCATCATCCGGCCCCTACGCTGCGCTCCGGGGTCCCCTCGCTCCGGCCTTGCTCCTGGGAGCACGCGCTGCAGGCCCCATCCATGGGGCCTCAGCGCTTGACGGGCATCCATGCCCGTCATCTCCCTCCGCAAGCCCTGCGCTCGGCCTCCTGAAGTCGCAATCTGCGTTGCCTGGACTACCGCGCACTTAGAAGCAAAATCAAAAGCGAGAAGCGAATTCGGTGATCGGCCGGGCATCGCCGATGCATTCGGTGACGTTTTGCCCGGTCATCTGGATAAGGATATCGCCGGCATGGCTGCCATCGGCCTGGTGTACCTGGAAGAACGTCGTTGCTCTTGCTCTTGCTCTTGCTCTTGCTCTTGCTCTTGCTCTTGCTCTTGCTCTTGCTTTGGCTTTTGCTTCTAAGCGCGCGGTAGTCCAGGCGACGCAGATTGCGACTTCAGGAGG
>NZ_JBICMC010000019.1:0-47453 GCF_043106005.1 Pseudomonas sp. GLN_2
AGTCCGGAGTGAGGGGACCCCGGAGCGTAGCGTAGGGGCCGGATGATGGGAGCCGACGGCTTTGGTTACTTTGGCCACGACCAAAGTAACCCGCCGGAAGGGCGGAAAGGTGACTACGCGCCACCTTCGCGAATGAATACCTACTTGATGTGGATGCTCACATCCAAGAAGCAAGAAGCAAGAAGCAAGGAGCGAAGTGGTCTGTTTTGACTCGGCGAACCGTCATTTGCGATGGCGACGCTGACTCACCTTTTCGCAAAAGGCTTAAGGCAGTTAGCTCTGTAACCAGCTTCTTGGCGTCCGTTGTCACGGGGCAAGCCCACCAAAAAACGCTGCGCTCCCATCATCCGGCCCCTGCGCTGCGCTCCGGGATCCCCTCTCTCCGGCCTCCTGAAGTCGCGAAGATCAAAAGCGGGAGTGAAACCTGAAATCAACGTTGATGCTGGCCCGCGAGCGGCGATAGCCGCAGGACTATCAGCACAATAGCGAACGGTGGTTGTCCTGAAACCTGCGAAAGAGGACAATTATCGGCTTCCCGTCACAACCAGCGACCTTGCATGGCCTTTCTTGCACTTGGTATCAACCATAAGACTGCCTCGGTAGACGTACGCGAGCGCGTGGCGTTTACCCCAGAGCAGCTGGTAGACGCCCTGCAGCAGCTCTGCCGACTGACGTCCAGCCGCGAGGCGGCGATCCTGTCGACCTGCAACCGCAGTGAGCTCTATATAGAGCAGGACCACCTGTCCGCCGACGCCGTGCTGCAGTGGCTGGCCGACTATCACCGCCTCAGCCTCGACGAGCTGCGCGCCAGCGCCTACGTGCATGAAGAGCACGAGGCCGTGAAGCACATGATGCGCGTGGCCTCGGGCCTGGACTCGCTGGTTCTCGGCGAGCCTCAGATCCTGGGCCAGATGAAGTCCGCCTACGCCGTGGCCCGCGAAGCCGGTACCGTCGGGCCGTTGCTTGGGCGCCTGTTCCAGGCCACCTTCAGCGCCGCCAAGCAGGTGCGTACCGATACGGCCATCGGTGAAAACCCGGTTTCGGTTGCGTTCGCCGCGGTCAGCCTGGCCAAGCAGATTTTCGCCGACCTGGGCCGCAGCCAGGCCCTGCTGATCGGTGCCGGCGAAACCATCACCCTGGTCGCCCGCCACCTGCACGAGCAGGGCGTACGCCGTATCGTGGTGGCCAACCGCACCCTGGAGCGCGCCAGCATCCTGGCCGAGCAGTTCGGTGCGCATGCCGTGCTGCTGGCAGACATCCCCCAGGAACTGGCCAACAGTGACATCGTGATCAGTTCCACCGCCAGCCAGTTGCCGATCCTGGGCAAGGGCGCGGTCGAGAGCGCACTGAAACAGCGCCGACACAAGCCGATCTTCATGGTCGACATCGCTGTACCTCGCGATATCGAAACCGAAGTCGGCGAGCTGGATGATGTCTACCTGTACACCGTCGACGACCTGCACGATGTAGTGGCGGAAAATCTCAAGAGCCGCCAGGGCGCGGCCCAGGCGGCCGAAGAGCTGGTATCCGTGGGCGCCGAAGACTTCATGCTGCGCCTGCGCGAACTGGCTGCGGTGGACGTGCTCAGGGCCTATCGCCAGCAAAGTGAGCGCCTTCGCGACGAAGAACTGCAAAAGGCCCTGCGCCTGCTGGCCAATGGCGGCAACCCCGAAGACGTGCTGGCCCAGCTGGCCCGGGGCCTGACCAACAAACTCCTGCATGCGCCCAGCGTGCAGCTGAAAAAGCTCTCGGCCGAGGGCCGCCTTGATGCGCTGGCCATGGCCCAGGAACTCTTTGCCCTCAACGAGGGCTCCACGGACAAATCCCCGCAATGAAAGCGTCGCTGCTGAACAAACTGGAAATCCTCCAGGACCGTTTCGAAGAACTCACCGCCCTGCTCGGTGACGCCGAGGTTATTTCCGACCAGACGCGTTTTCGCGCCTACTCCCGCGAGTATGCCGAGGTAGAGCCGGTCTACGCTGCTTATAAAGAGTGGCGCAAAGTCCAGGACGACCTCGAAGGCGCCCAGGCGCTGCTCAAGGACAGTGACCCGGACCTGCGTGAAATGGCCGTGGAAGAGGTGCGTGAAGCCAAGGAGCAACTGCTGACGCTGGAGGCGCAGCTGCAGCGCATGCTGCTGCCCAAAGACCCCAACGACGGTCGCAACGTGTTTCTCGAAATCCGCGCCGGTACGGGTGGCGACGAGGCAGCCATCTTCTCTGGTGACCTGTTCCGCATGTATTCGCGCTACGCCGAAAAGCGCGGCTGGCGCCTGGAGATCTTGTCCGAGAACGAAGGCGAGCACGGCGGCTACAAGGAAATCATTGCCCGCGTCGAGGGCGAGAATGTCTACGGCAAGCTCAAGTTCGAGTCCGGTGCACACCGGGTTCAGCGTGTGCCCGAGACCGAGTCCCAAGGCCGTGTCCACACTTCCGCGTGCACAGTGGCGGTGCTCCCCGAGCCGGACGAGCAGGCCGCCATCGAAATCAACCCGGCCGACTTGCGCGTGGATACCTACCGTGCCTCCGGTGCCGGCGGCCAGCACGTCAACAAGACCGATTCGGCGATCCGTATCACCCACTTGCCCACCGGTATCGTGGTCGAATGCCAGGAGGAGCGCTCGCAGCACAAGAACCGCGCCCGCGCCATGTCCTGGCTGTCGGCCAAGCTGAACGACATGCAGACCAGTGCCGCGCAGAACGCCATTGCCAGTGAGCGCAAGCTGCTGGTGGGGTCCGGTGACCGCTCCGAGCGCATCCGCACCTACAATTATCCACAGGGGCGGGTGACCGATCACCGCATCAACCTGACCTTGTATTCGTTGGACGACATCCTCAGCGGTGGCGTAGACGCGGTGATCGAACCGCTGCTGGCCGAATACCAGGCCGATCAACTGGCCGCCTTGGGGGACTGATGACTGTCATCGCCAGCCTGTTGCGCAACGCGCAGTTGCCTGAATCGCCCACTGAGCGCCTGGATGCCGAACTGCTGCTGGCTGCGGCCATCGGTAAATCGCGCAGCTACTTGCATACCTGGCCCGAGCGTATCGTCAGCAGCGAAGATGCCGAGACCTATGCCGGCTACCTGCAGCGCCGCCGTGGCGGCGAGCCAGTGGCCTATATCCTTGGGCTGCAGGGCTTCTGGAAGATCGACCTGGAGGTTGCGCCGCATACCCTGATCCCGCGGCCGGATACCGAACTGCTGGTCGAGACGGCGCTTGAACTGCAACCCGCTTCGCCCGCCAAGGTTCTCGACCTGGGTACCGGTACGGGGGCCATCGCTCTGGCGCTGGCCAGCGAGCGCCCGGCCTGGCAGGTGACAGCGGTTGACCGGGTGGAGGAGGCTGCTGCCCTCGCCGAGCGCAACCGCCAGCGGTTAGGCCTGGCCAACGCTCGGGTAAGGCTAAGCCACTGGTTCGACAGCCTGGCCGGGGAGCGTTTTGACCTCATTGTCAGCAACCCGCCCTACATCGCCGCTGAAGACCCGCACCTTGTGGCCGGCGACGTGCGCTTCGAACCCAGCAGTGCCCTGGTGGCCGGTGCCGATGGCCTGGACGACCTTCGCGTGATCGCCGCCCAAGCCCCCGCGCACTTGTTGCCAGGTGGTTGGCTACTGCTGGAACATGGCTACGATCAGGCGGCAGCGGTACGTGCTCTGCTGGCTGAACATGGCTTTATCGAGGTGGCCAGCCGCAAGGACCTGGGCGGCCATGAACGCATTACCCTGGGGCGACTGCCATGCTGAGTGATCAGGAACTGCTGCGTTACAGCCGCCAGGTGCTGCTGGCCCAGATCGACATCGATGGCCAACTGCGGCTCAAGCAGAGCAAAGCGCTGATCATCGGGCTGGGTGGCCTGGGCTCGCCAGTCGCCCTGTACCTGGCCGCCGCTGGCGTGGGTGAGCTGCACCTGGCCGACTTCGACACCGTCGACCTGACCAACCTGCAACGCCAGGTCATCCACGACAGTGCCAGCGTTGGCATGAGCAAGGTCGACTCTGCCTTGCAGCGCTTGCAGGCAATCAACCCGGAAGTCAGCTTGGTTGCTCATCGCCAGGCACTGGACGAGGACTCGCTGGCGGCTGCGGTGGCGGCTGTCGACCTGGTACTGGACTGCTCCGACAATTTTTCTACCCGCGAGGCGGTCAACGCTGCCTGTGTCGCCGCCGGCAAGCCGCTGGTCAGCGGAGCGGCAATCCGTCTGGAAGGCCAACTGTCGGTGTTCGACCCGCGGCGCGACTACAGCCCGTGCTACCACTGCCTGTACGGGCATGGTAGCGAAGCCGAACTGACCTGCAGCGAAGCTGGCGTCATTGGCCCGCTGGTGGGGCTGGTGGGTAGCCTGCAGGCGCTGGAGGCGATGAAGCTGCTGGCTGGCTTCGGTGAGCCGTTGGTCGGCCGCTTGCTGTTGATCGATGCCCTCGGCACCCGTATCCGCGAGCTTCGTGTCAAGCGCGACCCGGCGTGCACGGTCTGTGGCAAGCGCGATGGCTGAGCGCTCGGCGCCGGTCGGCGTCATGGACTCGGGGGTTGGCGGTTTGTCGGTGCTGGCCGAGATCCAGCGCCTGCTGCCCAACGAGACGTTGCTGTATGTGGCCGACTGCGGGCATATACCCTACGGTGAGAAGTCGCCGGACTATATCCGCGAGCGCTGCCGGCACATTGCCGAGTTCTTCCATGAGCAAGGCGCAAAGGCCATGGTGTTGGCCTGCAACACCGCCACGGTGGCGGCAGTGGCCGACCTGCGCGAGTTGTATCCGACCTGGCCGTTGGTGGGCATGGAACCGGCCGTCAAGCCTGCAGCGGCAGCCACCCGCTCGGGCGTGGTCGGTGTGCTGGCCACCACCGGTACCCTGCAGAGTGCCAAGTTCGCAGCCTTGCTCGACCGCTTCGCCAACGACGTACAGGTTATTACCCAGCCTTGCCCGGGGCTGGTCGAACTGATCGAAACCGGTGACCTTGCAAGTCCGGCGTTGCGCCAGATGCTGCAAGGCTACGTGCAGCCGCTGCTGGCAGCAGGTTGCGATACGCTGATCCTCGGCTGCACCCATTACCCTTTCCTTCGCCCATTGCTGGCCGGCATGGTGCCGAATGACGTGGCCATCATCGACACCGGCGCGGCCGTGGCGCGTCAGCTGCGACGGCTGCTGGGTGCCAATGATCTCTTGGCCGAAGGCCCGGCCGGCGCTGCACGCTTCTGGACCAGCGCTGACCCAGAAACCTTAAGAAAAATCCTACCTGTGCTGTGGCATAAGTCTGACGATGTGCAAAGCTTTGCGTTGTGAAAAAAACGTGAAAAAAGGCTGAACTATCGTTCCACTTCTGCTTTCTACCGCTTTGCCTGAGATGAGGCGGACACTAACAACAGCATCAGAAAGAAGGATGTTTCTTATGAGGAAACTGCTCGGCTTGGCAGCGGCTGCTGCCTTTGTTTTGGGGCAAGCGATGTCGGCACAAGCTGCCGATGTTTCGTTTTCGGTGGGGCAGACCGGCGATTCGACAATGGTTTACCGGCTAGGGCTGCAATCGAATTGGGATGCGAGTTGGTGGCAGACCAGCGTTGGTCGGCTGACCGGCTATTGGGATGGGGCCTACACCTACTGGGATGGCGACGAGACCGCAAGCAATCACAGCCTGTCCTTCGCGCCCGTGTTCGTCTATGAATTTGCCGGGGAGTCGGTGAAGCCTTACATCGAAGCCGGGATAGGGGTAGCGGCGTTCTCCAGCACCGAGCTGGAAAGCAACGAGCTGGGTTCGGCTTTCCAGTTCGAGGACCGCATCGGCTTTGGTTTGCGCTTTGCCGGCGGGCATGAGATTGGGGTGCGGGCGATTCACTATTCCAATGCCGGCATCAAAGAGCCCAACGATGGTGTAGAAAGCTACAGCCTGCATTACAGAATGGCGCTCTGAGTTCGCCTGCACTCGTCACTTCGCGGGCAATGCCCGCTCCTGCCGGCATACCACAGCACTCAAGGTCTGGGTAATCGGCAGGAGCGGGCTTGCCCGCGAAGACGGTAATGCTGATTTCAGGTGTTAACGCGCCAGTGGCCACAGGCTACTGAGGTCCAGTGTCTCCAGAACCAGTTCGGGTTCCCTGTGGGGCCACCGCCGCAGCAACTCCTCTGCGGCACTGCCGGGCGTCCACGCCTCCGGTATCGCCTGTGCCGACGTTACCGTGACCTTCAACGATTGTGGCCCGACAATGGTCAGTGCTACCCCTTGGCCCTCAAGGGCCTTGCGTTGCTCACGCATCCATTGCGGCAAATTGTTCCAGCCCGCAGTCACCTGTGTCGGTGCAAACAGCTGCAACGCCGAATAGCGGTTGAAAAGCGCCATCACCTGCGGCGACCGACTCTTTTCCAGCAACGGCAGCGCTTTGCTCAGGCAATGCTCTGCGGCCAGCTGGTTGGTAGTGACGATCGCTTCGATCAGCTCACTGTCACTGGCATTGTCTGGCAGGTAATCGGTGGTGCCGGTGTTGAGGATCAGCCCGTCCAGCGAACACCAGGCATGGCAAATCTGTTGGCACGCATGGGTAACGTGATGTTCTTCATGCAACTGCCACGGCAAACGCAACAATTGGCTGCCGTAGCGTGTCCCCAAATCATCCAGTGCATCGCAATCCTTGCCACTCGCGGCAACGCGATGTCCTTCATCGAGCATCCGCTCCACCAAAGCCAAGCCAATTCCGTTGCTTGCGCCCGTAACCCAGAAACTGCGTGAGTTAATCAAGACGTTATCCCCTAATTCTGCCGGCGTGGCAGCCCTTTGAACGCTTCCAGGGCCCGCTGGCGACTGCTGCTGAGATCTACGATTGGACTTAGGTACGAAGTATTACCGAAAAGGTCCGTCGATTTAATGGGGTGATGGATGGCTTTTTCATCGAGCTCCTGTAGTTCCGGTACCCAGTGGCGAATGAACTGACCCTGTGGATCGAAGCGTTGCGACTGTGAAACCGGGTTGAAGATACGGAAATAGGGCACCGCGTCGGTGCCGGTGGACGCACTCCACTGCCAACCGCCGTTGTTGGCGGCCAGGTCGCCGTCTATCAGGTGGCGCATGAAGTGCCGCTCGCCCTTGCGCCAGTCAATCAGCAGGTTCTTGCTGAGGAACATGGCCACGACCATGCGCAAGCGGTTGTGCATCCACCCGGTGTGCAGCAGCTGGCGCATGGCGGCATCGATGATTGGGAAGCCGGTGCGGCCCTGCTCCCAGGCCTCCAGGTCTGCCGGGGCGTCACGCCAGGGCAGGGCTTCGGTCTGGGCGCGGAAGGCGCGGTGGCGCGAGACCTGTGGATAACCGCTCAGGATGTGCTTGTAGAACTCACGCCAGAGTAGCTCATTGATCCAGGTCTGCACGCCTGTGCTGCCACTGTCGAACTCGCCCCGGTTGCCGGCCAGTGCACCGTGCAAGCATTGGCGGGGCGAAATCACGCCGGCGGCCAGGTAGGGGGAAAGCTGGCTGGTACCGGGCTTGGCAGGCAAGTCGCGCAGGTGGTGGTAGTCGTCGATGGTTTCGTCCAGGAAGCGTGACAGGCGGGATTGTGCCTCAGCTTCACCGGCTGGCCAGTGGTCGCGCAGTGCGGGCGTGGTTTTTCCGAACCCCTCTACGTGTTGCGGGATCGGGTCGCTGCCGATGTTCAGCGGGGCCTGGCGCTTCACCCGCCCTGCCAGGGCCGGCAGGCTGCGGTGCAGATGCTCCAGGCAGGTTTTCTTGAACTGGCTGAACACCTGGAAGTAATCGCCACTGCGAGTCAGTACGGTGCCCGGACGGAAGAACAGCTGGTCGAGGTAGCTGTGCGCCTGGATGGCCGACTTTTCCAGCAGTGCCCGGGTGGCATCATCCCGGCGCTGCTCATTGATGCCGTACTCCTCGTTCCAGTGCACGCTTTGCACCTGGTGTTGGCGACAGGCATCGAGCACCGCCTGTGGCGCCTGGTCCCAGGTATCGATTGTGCGGATCAGCAGGGGTATGTTCAGCTTTTCCAGTGATTGGCGCAGGTCATGCAGGTTACGCAGCCAGAAGTCGACTTTGCAGGCGGCATCGTCATGGGCTTGCCATTGTCCGGGGCTGACCAGCCACAGGGCGATGGTCGGGCCGCGCTCGGTGGAGGCGCTGAGTGCAGTGTTGTCATCGATACGCAGGTCGCTGCGCAGCCAGGTCAGGTGCATGGGGCATTTATCTCTACAGGCTGTCGATCATGGGCTTGAAGCACGCGCAATGCCGCCTGCGGGGTGTCGAACAGGAAAAGGTCGGGTAGCTCAAAAGCCTTCAAGCGGGCTTCATGCAGCGCCAGCGTGGCACCGCCCAGCAGCTTGGGGATCGGCAAGCCTTGCAGGGTGCGCAGCAACGCCTTGTCGTCGATGCGGGGCCCCAGGTGCAGGACTAAGGCGTGTGGTTTGAGTGCGTTGACGGCGCTTAGCAATTGCGGGCCTGCAACGGGCTGCTCGAGCACCTCGACCGGGAAGCCATTGCTGGTGAGCAGCCAGGCGCATAACCATAAGTCTGGGCTGAAGGTGCGTTCGCTGTCTTCGGCCAGCAGCACGGCGGGCCCTTGCAGCAGCTGGTTGTCGTGGTACACGCGGGCACCAAGCTTGCTGCGCAGCCAGCTGTGGAAAAAGACCTGCTCCAGCCGAGCGTTGAAGTAATTGCGCCAGCGCTGGTCGAGCATGTCGAGCAGCGGCAGCAGCAATTGTTCGCACAGGGTGACTGCCGGGTACAGCGCCATGGCCTGGTTAAGTTGCTGGTCGAGGGCGCGCTGTGAAAGGCCGGCGATGGCTTCGATCAGCTGGAATTGCCTGGCTTGCCAGTCCCCCTTCGGTGGGGTGCTGGCGGGTTTGTCGAGCAACTCGCGGACTTGGCCGACCGACGCGCCACGCTGCAGCCAGGCCAGGACCGCCTCGACGCGTTCGACCTGCTCAAGTGGGTACAGGCGATGCCCCTTGGCGGTGCGCTGTGGCTTGAGCAACCCATACCGGCGCTCCCAGGCGCGCAGGGTGACCGGGTTTACGCCGGTGCGACGGGCAAGTTCGCCGATGGGCAGCAAGTCCTCAGACCGCATTGCGTAAGCCCAGGCTCTCGGGGTGAGGCTGCAGGTAGGCTTGTTGCTGCAGGTAGGGGTCTGGGTGCTTGCGTAAATGGTGTTTGAGCAGGGTAAGTGGTACTACCAGGGGTACCACGCCTTGTTGGTATTGGCCGATGACTGCCTGCAACTCGGCCTTGTCCTGCTGCGTCAGAGCATCCTTGAAATAGCCGCTCAGGTGCTGCAGCACGTTACTGTGGGTGCCGCGGCTGGCGCAGCGGCGCAGGGCCTGCATCAGCTGGCTGAAATAGCGCGGGCCGATGCTCTGTGGTTCATCAGCCTTGCTCATGCTGCCAAGCAGGCGGCCGAGGGTGCGATAGGCCTGTGGGTTGTTGGCCATCAGCAAATACTTGTAGCGCGAATGAAAGCGCACCAGCGCGCCACGGTTCAGGCCCTCGGCCAGCAGGCGCTGCCAGTCGGCGTAGGCGTAAACGCGGCTTATGAAATTCTCGCGCAGCACGGGGTCATGCAGGCGGCCTTCTTCTTCTACTGGCAGGTCCGGGCGCAATGCGCAGAAAGCCTGGGCATAGACGCCACGGCCGCCATGCACGGCCGGGTGGCCGTTGTCCTGATAAACCTTTACCCGTTCCAGGCCGCATGAAGGTGACTTCTGCATGAAGATGTAGCCGCAGATGTCGTCAAGCTCGTTGGCCA
The DNA here is from genome assembly GCF_043106005.1 of Pseudomonas sp. GLN_2. Lineage (NCBI taxonomy): Bacteria > Pseudomonadati > Pseudomonadota > Gammaproteobacteria > Pseudomonadales > Pseudomonadaceae > Pseudomonas > Pseudomonas sp. GLN_2. Next base: position 9,735 of record NZ_JBICMC010000019.1, read on the forward strand.
TCTGCTCGCCATAGGTGCGCAGCGGGTCGGTGAGGTCCTTGCCGGGCTCGCGGGTGCCGACCACTTCGGGTTGCTCGGGGTTGCCGACCAGGCGAATCGGGTCGCGCGGGACACCCAGGCCGATTGCCACTTCTGGACACACGGGTAACCAGTCGAAGTGCTGTTCCAGCTGTTTACGGCACAGGTCGGAGGCCTTGTGGCCGCCGTTGTAGCGCACGCTGTGCCCGGTCAGGCAGGCGCTGATGGCGATACGCGGCTTGCTGTGGGCGGAAGGGTCGTGCATGGCTGCCTCCGAAAATAAACCTGTACGTGACTCGAAACTTGTACAGGTTTATTTCAGCACAGCGCTGAAGTTATGCAAACTAGTATTTTTGTATAGTTCGGCATCACTCAAGGTGTTCGAGCAAGCGCCGCGCCGCTTCCTGGCCACTGAGCCATGCGCCCTCGACGCGGCCGGACAGGCACCAGTCCCCACAGGCGTACAAGCCCTGGTCAGCATCGGCCAGTGCGCCCCACTCATGGTTGCTACTGGGGCGGGCATAGAGCCAGCGGTGGGCCAGGGCGAAGGTGGGCGGTGGTACCACGCAGCCGACCAGTTCGGCGAATTCGCCCCACAACTGTTCGATCACTACTTCCTTGGGCAGGTCGATGTGTTGGCGGCTCCAGTCTGACGTCGCGTGCAGTACCCAGGTGTCCAGGTGCTCGTCGCGGCCGGGCTTGCTGCGATTGCGGGCCAGCCAGTCCAGCGGGTTGTCCTGCACGAAGCAGCCTTGCATTGGCGTATCCAGCGGTGCCTGGAAGGCGAGGGCCACGGCCCAGGTAGGTTCCATTTGCACGCCAGCGGCCACGGCCGCCAGCTTCGGTGTGGCGGCCAGAAGTGGCGTGGCCTGCGGTGCCGGTACGGCGATGACCACACGGCTGTAGGGGCCGTGGCTGCAACCTTCGGTATCTTGCAGGTGCCAGTACTGCTTGCCGCGAAACACTTCCGCTATGCGGCAGCCGAAGTTGACCGTGACGTCCTTGAGCAAGCCGCGGGTAATGGCGCTCATGCGTGGCACGCCTACCCAGCGCGTCTGCTCGTCAGGGGAAGGGGTGAGTTCGCCGTCACGGTAGTTATACAGTTGAGGCTTCCATTGTTCGGCCCAGCCGGCGGCCACCCATTGCTGCACCTGATCGACAAAGCGTCGGTCACGGGCAGTGAAGTACTGTGCGCCCAGGTCGAGCGCGCCGGCTTCGCTGCGCTTGCTGGCCATGCGCCCGCCACTGCCGTGGCCTTTGTCGAACAAGTGCACGGATTGCCCGGCCTTTTGCAAAGCCTGGGCGGCTGACAAACCGGCGATGCCGGCCCCGATGATGGCGATAGGTATTGTCATGATGGCCTCTTCAAACCTTGCTGTGAGCAGACTACGCTGTCAGGCAAACCTGTACAATGCAAAAATTCTGTATAAGGTTATTCCGTGTTAGCGGGCAGGTTGGCCTATGTTTATCCGAGAGCGTCGGGTCAAAAAAGTGCCTTGCTGTTAAAAATAGACCACCGACGCATTCTGCGAGGACACAGCCATGCATATATTGCTGACAGGTGGCACCGGTTTGATTGGCAAGCATCTGTGCCAGTACTGGCTGGGCCAAGGGCATCGGCTTACGGTTTGGAGCAGGCGTCCTGAACAGGTGGCGAAAATCTGTGGTAGCGGGGTGCGTGGTATCGCGCGCCTGGAGCAGCTGGAGGCCGACGATCATCTTGATGCGGTGGTCAACCTTGCCGGTGCGCCGATTGCCGACAGGCCCTGGACGGCCGCCCGGCGCAGCGTGCTGTGGGCCAGCCGTGTCACCCTTACCGAGCAATTGCTGGCTTGGTTGGGCACCCGTGAGCAGCGCCCGGACGTGTTGATCTCCGGCTCTGCGGTAGGTTGGTACGGAGACGGTGGCGAACGCGAACTGACCGAGGCTTCACCCCCGGTCCGTGAAGATTTCGCCAGCCAGTTGTGTATTGCCTGGGAAGAGACCGCCCAGCGTTCGCAAGCGCAGGGGATACGCGTGGTACTGGTCCGTACCGGCCTGGTGCTGGCCAGCGATGGCGGCTTTTTGTCGCGCCTGCGCATGCCCTTCAAGCTGGGGCTGGGCGGGCCTTTGGGCAATGGGCGGCAGTGGATGCCCTGGGTTCATATAGACGACCAGGTCGCCCTGATTGATTTTCTCTTGCAGCACAAGGATGCCAGCGGTCCTTATAATGCCTGCGCGCCGGAGCCTGTGCGCAACCGTGAGTTTGCCAGGCGACTGGGCCGCGCCCTGCATCGGCCGGCGCTGTTGCCAGTGCCGGCATTGCTGCTCAAGGCCGGGCTTGGCGAGATGTCCACCTTGCTGCTGGGAGGCCAGCGGGCGCGCCCGGTACGCTCGCTGGAAGCCGGCTTCACCTTCCGCTTCAACGATCTGCAATCGGCGCTGGACAACCTGTCCAGTCGCCTCTGACATAGGACGCTGCATGACCGATCACGCCCTGCTGCTGGTCAACCTGGGTTCCCCGGCCTCCACCTCGGTGGCCGATGTGCGCCGCTACCTCAACCAGTTCCTCATGGACCCGTACGTGGTCGACCTGCCGTGGCCGGTGCGGCGCTTGCTGGTGTCGCTGATCCTGATCAAGCGCCCAGAGCAGTCGGCACACGCCTACGCTTCGATCTGGTGGGAGGAGGGCTCGCCTCTGGTTGTGCTAACCCGTCGCCTGCAGGCAGCGATGGTCGAGCACTGGCCCCATGGACCAGTGGAAATTGCCATGCGCTACGGCCAGCCAGCGTTGCCTGATGTATTGGAGCGGCTGGCCGCCCAAGGTGTGCGCAAGGTGACTTTGGCGCCGCTTTATCCACAGTTCGCCGACAGCACGGTGACCACGGTGGTCGAGCTGGCAAAACAGACCGTCAGCGAGCGCCAGTTGCCGTTGCAGATGCGCGTGCTGCAGCCGTTCTATGAGCACCCGGCGTACATCGAGGCACTGGCTGCCAGTGCCCGGCCGTACCTTGAGACGGGTTACGACCACCTGCTGTTGAGCTTCCATGGTTTGCCGGAACGGCACCTGAAAAAGCTGTTTCCGAAAGGGGTCAAGCACGACCTGCGTGCTGCCGATTGCTGCCACGGTGCAACCGCCGAAGTACGTTCGGTTTGCTATCGCGGGCAATGCCTGGCTACGGCCAAAGCCTTTGCGCAGAAAATGGGCATACCGGATGGCAAATGGTCGGTATCGTTCCAGTCGCGGCTGGGCCGTGACAAGTGGATCGAACCCTACACCGAGACGCGGCTGGATGAGCTGGCCAAGGCTGGTGTGAAGAAGCTGCTGGTGATGTGCCCGGCATTTGTGGCGGATTGCATCGAGACGCTGGAAGAGATAGGCATGCGTGGCAGCGAGCAGTTTGTCGAGGCGGGCGGCCAGGAGCTGGTGCTGGTGCCGTGCCTGAATGATCACCCGGAGTGGGTGAGGGTGTTGGCTGATATGTGTGAAAAGGCCTGAATCGAAGGGGCCGCCTTGCGGCCCCTACCGACCCTTTATACATCCAGCTTCTTGTGCTTCCAGCTGTCATTACCCGGCAGAATCAGGTTCAGCGCAATAGCCACAATGGCGCACAGGGCGATGCCCTTCAGGCCCCAGTCATCCGGGCCGTCACCGCTGCCGATCAGCACGCCGCCGATACCGAACACCAGTGTCACCGAGACGATCACCAGGTTGCGTGCTTCGCCCAGGTCAATCTTGTGGCGGATCATGGTGTTCATGCCCACCGCTGCAATCGAGCCGAACAGCAGGCACAGAATGCCGCCCATCACCGGCACCGGGATGCTCTGCAGCAGCGCGCCGAACTTGCCGATGAACGCCAGGGTAATGGCGAAGACCGCTGCCCAGGTCATGATCTTCGGGTTGTAGTTCTTGGTCAGCATCACCGCGCCGGTCACTTCGGCATAGGTGGTGTTGGGCGGGCCGCCGAACAGGCCGGCTGCAGTAGTCGCCAGGCCGTCGCCCAGCAATGTCCGGTGCAGGCCAGGCTTCTTCAGGTAGTCACGGCCGGTCACGCTGCCCACTGCAATCACCCCGCCGATATGCTCGATCGCCGGCGCCAGCGCAACCGGGACGATGAACAGAATGGCCTGCCAGTTGAACGCAGGGGCGGTGAAATTGGGGATTTCCAGCCACGGTGCGGCAGCGATCCTGGCGGTGTCGACCACGCCAAAGGCGAACGACAGGGCAAAGCCCACCAGCACGCCGGAGATGATGGGCACCAGGCGGAAAATGCCCTTGCCGAATACGGCAACGATCAAGGTTGTCAGCAGCGCTGGCATCGAGATCAGCATGGCCGTCTTGTATGGCATCAGCGCTGTACCGTCCCCACCTTTGCCCATCGCCATGTTGGCGGCGATTGGTGCCATGGCCAGGCCGATGGAGATGATCACCGGGCCGATCACCACCGGCGGTAGCATGCGGTCGATGAAACCGGTGCCTTTGATTTTTACCATCAAGCCCATGAAGGTGTACACGAAGCCGGCAGCCATCACGCCGCCCATGGTCTCGGCCAGGCCGAACTGGCCTTTGGCGAGGATGATCGGCGTGATGAAGGCAAAGCTCGAGGCCAGGAACACCGGTACCTGACGACCGGTGACCAGCTGGAACAGCAGGGTGCCGATGCCGGCGGTGAACAGCGCGACGTTCGGGTCGAGGCCGGTGATCAGGGGCATCAGCACCAGCGCGCCGAATGCCACGAAGAGCATCTGCGCGCCCGAAACGACCTGGCGCCAGAGCGGGTCGTTGAAGCCGTCCTGCATGGTCAGGCGTCCTTTTGCTTGGTGCCGAAGATCTTGTCACCGGCATCGCCCAGGCCTGGCACGATGTAGCCGTGCTCGTTCAGGCGCTGGTCGATCGAGGCGGTGTAGATCTTCACGTCCGGGTGGGCTTTTTCCACCGCCTCGATGCCTTCTGGTGCGGCGACCAGCACCATGGCGCGAATCTCTTTGCAGCCGGCCTTTTTCAGCAGGTCGATGGTGGCAACCATCGAGCCGCCGGTGGCCAGCATCGGGTCGATGATCAGGGCCAGGCGCTGGTTGATGTCCGGCGCGAGCTTTTCCAGGTAGGTGTGGGCTTCGAGGGTTTCTTCGTTTCGGGCAACGCCGACGGCGCTGACCTTGGCACCCGGGATCAGGCTGAGCACGCCGTCGAGCATGCCGATGCCGGCGCGCAGGATTGGTACTACGGTGATCTTCTTGCCGGCGATTTTTTCAACCGAGACCTTGCCACACCAGCCGTCGATCTCGTAGGTTTCGAGGGGCAGGTCCTGGGTGGCTTCATACGTCAGGAGCGCGCCGACTTCCTGGGCGAGTTCGCGAAAATTTTTGGTGCTGATATCGGCACGGCGCATCAGGCCAAGCTTGTGGCGGATCAGCGGATGGCGGATCTCACGAGTGGGCATAGGGGAGGGCTCCGAAAGGCGGGCAAAAAAACCGCGCTAGATTAATCTATTCAGCCTGTGCTGTCGTCTGGTCATTCTGGACGTTAGTCCATAAATGCTTGATCTGTGACGAGCGGATGCGTACCTTTGCCCGCTTTTCCAAAATGCCCCCCGGAGCGCGCCATGTCCGCCGATCTCGAGCATATCCGTCAAGTCATGCATGAAGCTGACTGCCTGTACACCGAAGCCGAAGTCGAAGCGGCCATCGCCAAAGTCGGCGAACAGATCTGCAAGGACCTGCACGACAAGAACCCGGTTGTGTTCTGCGTGATGAATGGTGGCCTGATCTTCTCCGGCAAACTGCTGACCCACCTGCAGTTCCCGCTGGAAGCCTCGTACCTGCACGCTACTCGCTACCGCAACCAGACCAGCGGCGGTGAGCTTTTCTGGAAGGCCAAGCCGGAAGTGTCGTTCATCGACCGTGACGTGTTGATCGTTGACGATATCCTCGACGAAGGCCACACCCTCAGCGCCATCATCGAGTTTTGCAAGCATGCCGGCGCCCGCTCGGTGTACACCGCTGTGCTGATCGACAAGGACCACGACCGCAAGGCAAGCCCTGACCTCAAGGCCAACTATGTGGGCCTGCCTTGTGTCGATCGCTATATCTTCGGTTACGGCATGGACTACAAAGGTTACTGGCGCAACGCTAACGGCATCTTCGCCGTAAAGGGGCTGTAACCGTGCGTCAGCCTGCGTTCATCGACCAATCGCTGTTCGCCGGGCTGGCCGAAAAGGCCGCTGCCAACCCGCGCGGGCGGCAGCACCATAACTTTCACGCTATGGAAGAGCCCTGCCACCGCATGGCCGTCGGGCTGCAACCAAGCACCTACATTCCGCCGCATCGCCATTTGAGCGCCGACAAGGCTGAAACCTTGATAGCGCTCAAGGGGCGTTTTGGCCTGTTGATCTTCGATGAACAAGGCGCGGTGACTGACAAGCGGGTGCTGCAGGCCGGTGGCGACTGTCTGGGTGTGGATCTGGCGCCTGGTACCTACCATGGCTTGGTGGTGCTGGAGCCTGACAGCATCCTGTTCGAGTGCAAGGCTGGGCCATACCGACCAGTGGGCGAGGGCGAGCACGCACACTGGGCGCCGCGCGAGGGTGAAGCCGGCGTGGCCGATTACCAGGCCTGGATGCGCGCGCAGTTCGATTGATATCGGCTGCACCCGGCATGCTAGAGTGCTCCTTCATACAAGGAGCCTCACATGCGTGCGATTCTTCCCCTCCTGCTGGCGGTCAGCCTGCCGCTCGCTGCCGCACCGCTGCACAGTCAGTTCCTGCCACCTGATGACCAGTCCCTGCGCCAGGAAGCGCCGACCAGCCAGCAATTGCTGCAAGTGACTGACTATTCGGTGGTCGTAGGGGCCCAGCGCCAGTCCGATCAGCAGCCGATTCCGATCACATCGTCGTTGCAGGTGCGCCTGAAGGGCAAGCCGCTGAGCAAGGGCGCGACCATTGCCCAGGTGCTGCTGACGTTCGATGGTGAAGCGGCCAAAAGCCTGAAAAAGCCTGTGTATGACGCTAAAACCCGCACCTTGAGCCTGAATTACCCGGTCAGCACCTACCGTGTGGTCATGGACCTGCTGCGTAACGAAACCCTGTACGTGCAGTTTCTGACTTACGGCAACGGCCATATCTGGGCCGACCTGCACACCGGGACGGTACGTACGCGTTGAGGCGCGAAGCCTGCGGGGGGTAAACTGCCGGCCTTCGAAATTCCGTGATGGTCCAGTTGGAGTCGGCAATGCGTAAAGACAAGAAACAGGTAATCGGTGACGAAATCAGCGACGACTACATCAAGTCGTTCCTTCAGTTCGAGCCGGCCGATGGTGTGACTTCGCCGTCGCTGCACAAGCTGGTCAAGGCTTACCGTGGCCTGCGCGTGGACGACTTTGAGCGCTTTGTAGGCTTCTTCGTCGAAGCTGGCCTGGACCTGGATGGCAAGGACGAGCACGGCAAGACCTTCGTCGAGCAAATTGCCGACCAGCGCAATGCCCCTGAGTACATCGAGATCATCGATAAAGCCCGCGGCTGATCTGTAGCCAGTGCCGGCCTCTTCGCGGGCGCGCCCGCTCCCACAGGAGTCGCGCCGCCCCTGCGGGCATTACCGAACCTGTGGGAGCGGGCATGCCCGCGAAGAGGCCGGTACAGGCTGATCAAGCGCCAGGCACAAAAAAAACGCCCCGAGGGGCGTTTTTGCGTTTCAGGCCGGCTTAGGCGTAATGCTTGGCCGCCGGGCTGCTTTCTGCCAGGTCCAGGGCTGCGTCGTTATCGGCACTGATCTTGTGGTACAGCGCAGCATCGGTTGCCAGGGTCTTCTCGCGAGCCGGGAAGATTTCCTTGAGCTTGGCAGCCCAGGCACCCTTGGCCTGCTCGGGGAAGCAGCGCTCGATCAGTTCCAGCATGATCGACACGGTCACCGAGGCACCTGGCGATGCGCCGAGCAGAGCTGCCAGGCTGCCGTCCTGGGCCGAGACCAGCTCGGTACCGAACTGCAGCACGCCGCCTTTTTTCGGGTCTTTCTTGATGATCTGCACGCGCTGACCCGCCACTTCCAGGCGCCAGTCTTCGGCCTTGGCCTGCGGATAGAAACGACGCAGGGCTTCCAGACGCTGCTCCATCGACTGCATCACTTCGCTGACCAGGTACTTGGTCAGGTCCATGTTGTCGCGGGCCACGGCCAGCATCGGGCCGATGTTGCCCATGCGCACCGACAGCGGCAGGTCCATCAGCGAGCCGTGCTTGAGGAACTTGGTAGTGAAGCCGGCATACGGGCCGAACAGCAGCGAAGTCTTGCCGTCCACGACGCGTGTGTCCAGGTGCGGTACCGACATCGGCGGGGCGCCGACAGCGGCCTGGCTGTAGACCTTGGCCTGGTGCTGCTTGACGATTTCCGGGTTGTCGCAACGCAGCCACTGGCCGCTGACAGGGAAGCCGCCGAAACCTTTGCTTTCCGGGATGCCGGACAACTGCAGCAGCGGCAGGGCCGCGCCGCCGGCGCCGAGGAAGACGAAGCGGGCGTCGACTTCACGGCTGCCGCCGCTGTTGACGTCCTTGATGCTCACGGTCCAGCCGCGGCCGTTACGGCGCAGGCCGACCACCTTCTTGCTGTACTTGACCTGCGCGTCCGGCGAGTCGCCCAGCAGCTTGAGCAGCTTGTTGGTCAGTGCGCCGAAGTTGACGTCGGTGCCTTTGGCCACGCGGGTAGCGGCGATGTGCTGGTCGGCCGGGCGGCCAGGCATCATCAGCGGCATCCAGTCGTTCATCACGGCCTTGTCTTCGGTGTATTCCATCTCGGCGAAGGCGTGGTGCTGCTTGAGCAGCTCGAAACGCTTCTTGAGGAAGGAAACACCCTTGTCACCCTCGACGTAACTCAGGTGCGGGACAGGGTTGATGAAGGCACGCGCCGAGCCGAAGTTGCCCTTCTTGGTCAGGTAGGCCCAGAACTGGCGCGAAACCTCGAACTGGGTGTTGATGTGCACGGCCTTCTTGATGTCGATGCTGCCATCGGCGGCCTGCGGCGTGTAGTTCAGCTCGCACAGGCCGGCGTGGCCGGTGCCTGCGTTGTTCCAGGGGTTGGAGCTTTCCGCGGCCCCGGAGTCCATCGCCTCGACGACCTCAAGCTTCAGGGTCGGGTCAAGCTCCTTGAGCAGTACGGCCAGGGTGGCACTCATGATGCCCGCGCCTACCAGTACCACATCAACCGATTCGTTCTGCGCCATTTAACGCGTCTCCACAATCTACAGCTACCTAATTGACAGCATAGGACCTGGGTTTGCCAGGGTCGCCATGTCCGACTTTTCGCAGTTCTTGCAACTTCCGCGGACACCGCCAATCAGTCTTCGGGTTCGTGTATTGAACGCCGTTTGCCACAGGTGCGGCAATTCGACTTATGGTCAAGGTGTCGTGCGTGCGTTATGGAACGGTTCAGACACTCATACGGGATGAGCGCATCTGCCGCCTGTTCAGGGCTGTTCGGGACACATCTGCCGCTTTTGCACATGCCAGACTGTTCATTTGCTCGCCACACTCTTGTGAAGTTGTGAAAACCGTTTTTTCACGCTCTTTTGGAGACGTGAACCTCAAAAGGGGACTGCGCGATGGCAACCCGCAGGTTCATGCAGTGTGAAGGGCCAGAAAAAGCAGGCACGACAGCCGATGCAAGACCTGAGTGGAAGGCTCTCTGTGGGCGAAGCGGTGAAGTTGCCGGGGTCAATCGGCGAGTGCGGGGCCCGATCAGGAGACGTCCTTATAATCGGGGGGAGATTATAGCGATGTCGCGGGCAGAAATGTCGCCATTCGTGGTTTTTATTGCAGCGTTTGTCAGGCAGCGAGGAGGCGCTGGTGCCAACGGCGGTTTGCGCGGGCGCAAATCCGGGCTTCGATGGGCAGCTCGCGCCCCAGCCAGGCCAGCTGAATTTCGCTGATCTGCACCCAGTCGATGCCGCTTGGTGCCTGGCTGCATTGCTTGAAGGCCAGGCATTTGCCATCCGCGTCAAGGCGGGCATAGGCGTTGTGACGCGACCGTTGGAAGAGCTGAGTCCAGAGCGAGGTCATGGCGGCGAGTCCTTTGCGTGAGGGCTTGGCGCAAGGATAAGGGTGTGGCGATGAAACGATTGTGACAAGCGGGCCGGGCCGATGACTGGTCTGTGCCTGGCTAGGTATACTGTGGGCCTTTGCCGCATTTTCTGGAGAAACGCGCATGTTGCAACGTCTGTTGTTCGGTTTGATCGCCGTGGCCAGCCTTAGCCTGGTCGGTTGTGCCCACAGCCCGCAACAACTCAACCCGCAACCCACGCTCAAGGCCCAGCTGGCCCCGGTCGGCCATGGCCAGCCGGTGGTGGTCCGGGTAGTTGATGGCCGGCCTTCACAGTCCCTGGGTACCCGCGGTGGCATGTACCCCGAGACCAGCACCATCAGCGTCAGCGGTAACGACGTGGTGCCCAAGCTGCAGGCTCAGGCTGAAGCCGCTGTGCGCCTGCTCGGCTTCACCCCAACCCCGAACGCCGGCAATGCGCCGCAGCTGACCGTGACCCTGGCCGAACTGAAGTACCAGTCGCCGAAAGACAACCTTTACGTGACCGAGGCCACCATCGGCGCCACCTTCCGCGCTGATGTGACCAATGGCGGCCGCCGTTACAGCGGCCGTTATGGCGCTTCGCTGGACCAGCGTTTCGGCATGGCGCCGAATCAGGACACCAACACCCAGCTGGTGGGGGATGTGCTGAGCGATGCCCTGACCCGCCTGTTCAAGGACCCGAGCATTGGGCAGGTGCTGGGTCAGTAAGCTTCAGGTTGTGTCAGAGAACCCGCTGCCTGAGTGACAGGCAGCGGGTTTTTTGTTGCCTGGACGGCACAGATTTACGCCGCTTCTATGTGGAAATCCAGCAAGCTGAACCCTGTGCCTGCATCCACTTCGGGCAAGTCCTCATGCACATGTCCGCCAAGCGCACAGTAGACCAGCCACTGGCGGTCCTGCACATTGATGGCAAAACCATCGATCAGCGCCTGTTGTTCATCGCTCTGGGCAACGAGGTAGAGGCGGTCCTGGTTTTCGGCGTGCAACATGAAAAAGCTCCGGGTCATCAAAAGGTCGACAGGGTCGCCTGTATGGATGACGAGCGGATGACAGATGAAATTTAACGACAGTTTGTCGCCGAGGCCGGGCGCCATGGTGCGACTTGGGTAGAATGCTGGCCTTTGCCACTGCTCACACCGAGGTCGCGTGATGTCCTTGCAAGTGCTCTGGGGGTTCCTGGCCGCCCATCCCACCAAGCTGATCAACCTGCTGGCGCTGCTGCTGACCTGCCCGGGCGGTTTGCTGCTGCACAGTGCGCGGCGGCGCGAGGCCGAAACCCGCGCGTACATGGCAGTAGACGAGGGGGTAGTGGACGCTTTCGAACTTCGGGTGCCGAAATACTTCTACATCCTGGGTTTTTCGTGCCTGGCGATGGCGCTGCTGCTGTCCTGGTTCAGCACCTGGATCTAAGAACCATCGGGGCCGCGTTGCGGCCCAATCGCGACACAAGGCCGCTCCCAGGGTGGACGCAATTCCCTGTGGGAGCGGCCTTGTGTCGCGATTGGGCTGCAGCGCAGCCCCCGGGATCGATCAGGCTACAGGTGCCTGCTGCCTGACCTGGTACTGGTTGCGCACCGGCGTCGCATACTGCAACACCAGGTACGGCCGCTGCTCTTGCGGGCAGGCATCCAGACGCCGTTGCCATTCTTCCTTGGCCTTGGCCAGCTCATCCGCCGGGAACACCTTCTCGGCGCTTGGCACCTGCAGGGCTTCGTCCTTGCCTTCCCACATCGCATACGCCAGGTAATGCACCGGGAACAGTCGGTAGCCCCCCAGAATCTGCCGGTCAATCTCTGCCGCCAGCTGTTTTGTGTCTTCGTGGTACTCGGTTACCGGCGGCGCGAAGTTGATGTGGACTCGGCCCTTGTAGCCGGTAATGCCTTTGGCAATGCTGTTGTCATCTTCGCCCGGCGCCTTCTTGTAGGTGCCGGTTGTGGCGCGGATGTACAGCTCGCGGGCCTTGGCCTGGTCGCACGGGTCGTATTCGTAGCTGATCGACACCGGGGTCAGGTTCAGGCTCTGGATAACCGCACCGAACGGCTCGTCCTTGCGGCTCATGTGGAACATCTTGAGGATCGCCGAGTCGGTACGGTCGTCACCGTCCTTGGCCCGACCTTCGGCCTGGGCAATCCAGATCGAGGTGGCATCGTTGCGGATCGAGTGGTTGATGTAGGCCGATAGCAGTTGGTAGGCAGCCAGTTTTTCGCGCCGCCCGCTGATCGAACGGTGCACGATGAAGCTCTTGTTCAGGCGCATCATGTCGCTGACAAAGGGCTTTTGCAGCAGGTTGTCGCCAATGGCGATGCGCGGCGTGGGCAGGCCGGCGTGGTACACGGCATAGTTGACGAAGGCCGGGTCCATGACGATGTCACGGTGGTTGGCCAGGAACAGGTAGGCGGTGCCGGCCTTGAGCTGTTCCACACCCGAATAGGTGACGCCGTCAGTGGCGCGATCGATGGTCTGGTCGACGTAGTACTCGACTTTGTCCTGCAGGGTCGAGACACAGGTAACGCCAGCGAATTCCTTGCGCAGGCGGCGTGCGATCAAGGGCTTGAGCAACCAGCCGAGAGCACCGGCCGCACGCGGAAAGCGGAAGTGAGTGAGGATATCGAGGAATGCCGGGTCGCTGAGCAGGCGTGCCAGAACGGCAGGGACCTCAGCGTCGTCGTACGGTCGGATGGCATCGAATTCGCCCATCATGCTCTCTTGTTGGAAACGGCTAGGGTAATAAGGTAGGGACGGGCTCCGAAAAACGGCTCGGACGCACACAGACCCTGTAAACAGACCGGCAATTATACGCATAAGTCACTGCGGAGGCCGCGATGCTGGAAACCGACTTCTATGATTGCCCTTATTGTGGCGAACGTGTGGAAACTACCGTCGATCTGTCTGCGGGCGACCAGGTTTATACCGAGGATTGTCAGGTGTGCTGCCAGCCTGTGGTGTGCATTCTGCAGGTGCATGGTGACGAATGGATGCTTGAAGTCCGCCGCGAGGACGACGCCTGATGCAGCGCATCTACGAACCGGAAAGCCTGCTCGAGGCGCAAATGCTGGCAGGCATGCTTGCCAGCGAGGGGATCGATGTACACGTGGTCGGCCGTGACCTGCTCGGTGCCGCCGGCGAGCTGCCCTTGCAGGGCCTGCTGGGGCTTATCGTGGCTGATGAGCAGGCCGAATGCGCACGGCAGCTGATCGATGCGTACAATGATGCCCAGCCACTGGTTGGCGACGAACCGGAGAATGTTCCCGGTACCTTGATCTGCTAGGTTCTGAATTCCCCCATGTGTGGACGTTATGCCCTGTTTCGCTGGCCCCAGGCCCTTGCCAGTCTGCCGGGTTTTCCCGTCGGCCAGCCGCCCCAATGGAATATATCGCCAGGGGCGTCGGTGCTGATCCAGCGCCAGCTTGATGGCCAGCAGCAACTGGCCAAGGCGCGCTGGGGGTTGACCCCGGCCTGGCTCACCGACCTGTCCCGTACCCCCGCCCATGCCCGGGCCGAAACGCTGGCCGAGCAACCGATGTTTCGCGGTGCATTTCGCCAGCGTCGCTGCCTGATGCCGGCCAACGGCTTTTACGAATGGCGTGGCAACGTGCGCAAACGCCCGTTCTGGTTGACCCCGGGGGAGGGCGCGTCGCTGTATTTTGCGGCGGTGTGGGAGGCCTACCCGGTGCAGGACCAGGTATGGCTGAGTTGCGCGGTGGTGACCCAGGCGGCCATGAACCAGCGTCGGCCGCTGATACTGGACGAGGCCGGGCAGGCGGCCTGGCTCGACCCGGACACGCCGGTTACCCGCTTGCACGAGCTGCTGGCCAGCCCACCGGCGACGTTGCGTGAGCGGGCCTTGGCCAATTTCGTCAATGACCCGAAGCTGGATGCGCCGGAGTGTCTTACCCCGGCTTGAGGGGGGCTGTGCCGGCCCTTTCGCGGGCAAGCCCGCTCCTACAATGATCGTGTTACCCCTGCTGTAGGAGCGGGCAAGCCTGCTCCTACCCACGGTCGTGTTACCCCTGTAGGAGCGGGCTTGCCCGCGAAGAGGCCGGTTCAGGCGACGAAAATCTTCCCTGCGGCTATGGCAGCCACTGGCGACTCGGCCTAGGATACGGCGCATGTGGATAGGGAGTGTTTTCATGCGTAAGTCTTTTGTCGTCAGCCTGCTGAGCGCTGGCATCCTGTTGGCCGGCTGCCAGGCGGTGAATACCACCAGCGGCGGTGCTGTTGGCGTCGAGCGCCAGCAGTACATGTTCAGCATGCTCTCGACCGATGAGGTCAACCAGATGTACGCGCAGTCGTATCAGCAGACCCTGGGTGAAGCATCGAGCAAGGGTGTGCTCGACAAGTCCAGCGCCGATGCCAAGCGTGTGCAGGCCATTGCCAACCGCCTGATCGCCCAGGCGCCCAAATTCCGCCCGGATGCCGCGCAGTGGGACTGGCAAGTCAACGTGATCAAGAGTGATGAACTTAACGCCAACTGCGGCCCGGGCGGCAAGATCATCGTCTACACCGGGCTGATCGATCAGCTCAAGCTCACCGATGCGGAAATTGCCGCAGTGGTGGGGCACGAGATTGCCCACGCCTTGCGCGAGCATAGCCGCGAGGCCATGTCCAAGGCATACGGTGTGGAAATGGCTCGCCAGGGTGCCGGTGCCATCTTCGGCCTCGGCCAGAGCAGCATGGCCATGGCCGACACGGTGGTGAACTACGCCATGACCTTGCCCAACAGCCGGGCCAACGAAAACGAGGCCGACCTGATTGGCCTGGAGCTGTCGGCCCGTGCCGGCTACGACCCGAATGCCGCGATCACCTTGTGGAACAAGATGAGCAAGGCTTCCGAAGGTGCACCGCCTGAATTCATGAGTACTCACCCGGCGTCCGCGAGCCGCATTGCTTCGCTGCAGGCGGCGATTCCGAAGGTGATGCCGCTGTATCAGGCTGCAGCCAAGCAATAAATGCCTGAATCCTGGGGCTGCATGGCAGCCCCCGGTTTTCCCTTCATCCAATCCAGCCACTGGCCTTCATTGCCGAATAGACGGCCACGATCGCCAGCACGAAGAACGCCGTTGCCGCCAGGCGGCGAATCAGCGTCAACGGCAGTTTGTCAGCCGCGAAGTTACCCGCCAGAACCACCGGCACGTTGGCAATCAGCATACCCAGGGTAGTGCCGATAATGACCATGATCAGGTGCGGATACTGCGCAGCCAGCATCACGGTGGCGACCTGGGTCTTGTCACCGATTTCGGCCAGGAAGAACGCAATCAGTGTCGTCAGGAACGGCCCGAAACGGCGAGCCGGGTTCTCGTCGTCATCCATCTTGTCCGGTACCAGGGTCCACAGTGCGGTGGCGGTAAAGCTTGCGGCCAGGATCCAGTGCAGTGCCGAATCGCTGAAGAAGCTGCCGACCCAAGCCCCCACGGCACCGGCTGCGGCATGGTTGGCCAAGGTGGCGGCGATGATGCCGGCGATGATCGGCCAGGGTTTGCGGAAGCGGGCAGCGAGAATGAGTGCGAGCAGTTGCGTCTTGTCGCCGATCTCGGCCAGGGCAACGATAGCGGTGGGGACCAACAGTGATTCCAGCATCAGGATTCCTACGGGGGCGGGTCGACACGGCTATGACACGTACAGCCTCCCCGCCCCGGGTAAGGTGTGCGTGTCATAGGTCTTGTCAAACCCTCGATCCGTCTATGCGGATCTCGCCATGCAGGCGTGCATGGTGGGTCGCACGCGCCATGGTCTGTGGACCAAGTATGTTGACGCGTACCGGGCGAGCTGGGTGCTCGCGGGAGACTACTCCCCTAGGACGGTGCGGATTCTGCCTAGGCAAAACGTTTTCGGCAAGCGCTGATTTTTATCCGCGAGTGGCCTGGTAGATGCGGAAACCGTCGGCCTCGTCACGTACCTGGCAGTTGCCCAACGCCCCTTCGATCAGTGGTTGGTAGCGCAGGAAACTGTTGGCCACCAAACGCATTTCGCCACCTTTTCGCAGATGAAAGGCGGATTTTTTCAGCAAGTTTTCCGAAGCCTGATAGTTGGTATGAACGCCGGTGTGGAATGGCGGGTTGCTCAGGATAAGGCTCAGTTCGGTAGGGGCGGCGTCGATGCCATCGCCACTGATCACTTCGCCTTCCAGGCCGTTGGCAGCCAGCGTCAGGCGGCTGGCGGCCACGGCGAAGGCATCCACGTCCAGCAAGGTCACCCGGCTTTGTGGGTAACGGCGTTTGAGCGTGGCCCCCAGTACCCCGGCACCGCAGCCAAAGTCCAGCATGTGACCACCGGGCAGGCCGTCAAGATGCTTCAGGAGCAGGGCCGTACCTCGGTCGAGTCGGCCATGGCTGAATACCCCAGGCAGGCTGACCACCTGCAGCGGGCCGTCTTCCAGGGCCAGCTCGAAGCGCTCGGCCAGGCTTTCCAGCGGTTTTGCCTGCGGTGCCTGGTCGATGGTCACTTGCCACAGCTGGCAGTGCCGGGCGCTGTCGAGCTTGCGTGGCTTGCCAAAGGCCGCCAACTGCTTGGCCGCGCCCTCGATGCCACCGCGCTTCTCACCGACCAGGTACAGCTCGCGGCCAGCCAGGCGCGATGCCAGGGTGTTGAGCAGATAGGCGGCCAGCTCGCGGGATTTGGGCAGGAACAGCACGGCGCTGTCGAATGCTGCTTCAGGAGCCTCGACGCCGTAGTGGCTGCGGCCTGCGAAGCGGCTTTCGAGCATGGCCTGATCGCCGGCATGCCAGGTCCAGGCCTGGGCCTGAGGCAACTGGCCGAGCAGGTCGTCGGCGGGGGCGCCGGCGATCAGCAGCGGTCCCTGAAACAGCTCTGCCTGACGGAGCAATACTTCACTGCGCGGGTCCATGGACGACGTCTCCTGGAAAAAAGTGGCGCAGTGTAGCAGAGGCAGGCGCCTGGCTCAGCTGACCACGCGGCGTGGCTGCCCGGCGAAGAAGGCCTGGGCGTTCTCGCTGAGCTGGCCGACGATGCGCTGGCGCGACTCCACGGCACCCCAGGCGCTGTGCGGGGTGATGATCAGGCGCGGGATGCCGAGCTCCAGCAGCGGGTTGCCGTTGACCGGCGGCTCCACGCTCAGCACGTCGGTCGCCGCGCCGCCCAAGTGACCACCGCGCAGGGCATCGGCCAACGCCTGTTCGTCGATCAGGCCGCCACGGGCGGTGTTGACCACCAGCGCGTTGGGCTTGAGCAGGGCCAGTTCGCGGGCACCGAGCATATGCCGGGTGTGCTCGTTCAGCGGGCAGTGCAGGGTCAGGGCATCGACTTGCGGCAGCAACTCGTCCAGCGGCAGCCGGTCGGCGCGCTCCGGGCGGCCAGGGATCTGCCCGCTCAGCACACGCATACCGAAGGCTTCGGCCAGCCTCGCCACTGCGCCGCCCAGTTCACCGTGGCCGAGCAGGCCGAGGGTTTTGCCCTCCAGTTCGACGATAGGAAAGTCCAGCAGGCAGAACTGGCTGGCCTTGGCCCACTGGCCATCGGCCACCGCCTGGTTGTAGTCGCACAGCCGAGTGGCCAGGGCCAACAGCAGGGCCAGGGTATGCTGGGCGACAGACGGCGTGCCGTAGCCCTGGCAGTTACACACGGTGATGCCCTGGGCGCGGGCGGCGGCCAGGTCGACATTGTTGGTGCCGGTGGCGGCCACCAGGATCAGCTTCAGTTGCGGGTTGGCAGCCAGGGTAGCGGCGTCGAGCATGACTTTGTTGCTGACCACTGCCACGGCGCCCCGCAAGCGTTCCGCGACCTGTTCCGGGCGGGTGGTGGCGAACAGTTCGAACTGGTCGAACTGCTGCTTCAGGGGCGAAAGGTCGAGGTCGCCAAGGTCCAGGGACTGGTGATCGAGAAACACGGCGCGACGCGGGCTGGGCATGAAGATCTCCGGTGGCAGGGAGGGATAAGGGCGTTGTGGCCATTCGCAGGCACGCCCGCGCCCGCAAGGTCACCACAACCCTTGCAGGCGCGGGCTTGCCGGCGAAGAGGCACTCGGCTTCGGCGCAAACCTGAAGCCGCTGCCGCAGTGTCTAGCTCAACCTTGCTGCCCGTCAACGCCCGCCACTCATACCTTTGCCGCGCAAATCATTCCTTCGGCTGATTTGGCCGTCACATTGGCGAACTACAGTAAACCCAGACTTGTCCGGCCCGCTTTTCAGAAAAGGGATCCCCATGTTGCAGACACGCATCATCAAGCCCGCCGAGGGCGCCTATGCCTATCCATTGCTGATCAAGCGCCTGCTGATGTCGGGCAGCCGCTATGAAAAGACCCGGGAAATCGTCTACCGCGACCAAATACGGCTGACGTATCCACAGCTCAACGAGCGCATTGCCCGCCTGGCCAATGTGCTGACCGAGGCCGGGGTCAAGGCCGGTGATACCGTAGCGGTGATGGACTGGGACAGCCATCGCTACCTGGAATGCATGTTCGCCATCCCGATGATCGGTGCTGTGGTGCACACCATCAACGTGCGCCTGTCGCCCGAGCAGATCCTCTACACCATGAATCATGCCGAAGACCGCGTGGTGCTGGTCAACAGCGACTTCGTCGGCCTGTACCAGGCCATCGCCGGGCAGCTGACCACTGTCGACAAGACCTTGCTGCTGACCGATGGCCCGGACAAGACCGCCGACCTGCCCGACCTGGTCGGCGAGTATGAGCAGCTGCTGGCGGCGGCCAGCTCGCGCTACGACTTCCCGGACTTCGACGAGAACTCGGTGGCCACTACCTTCTACACCACTGGCACCACCGGTAACCCCAAGGGCGTGTATTTCAGCCACCGCCAGCTGGTGCTGCACACACTGGCCGAGGCCTCGGTCACCGGCAGTATCGACAGCGTGCGCCTGTTGGGCAGCAACGACGTGTACATGCCCATCACCCCGATGTTCCACGTGCATGCCTGGGGCATCCCCTACGCCGCCACCATGCTCGGCATGAAGCAGGTGTACCCGGGCCGCTACGAGCCGGACATGCTGGTCAAGCTGTGGCGTGAAGAGAAGGTCACCTTCTCCCACTGCGTACCGACCATCCTGCAGATGCTGCTCAACTGCCCGAACGCACAGGGGCAGGACTTCGGCGGCTGGAAGATCATCATCGGCGGCAGTTCGCTCAACCGTTCGCTGTACCAGGCCGCCCTGGCGCGCGGCATTCAGCTGACCGCTGCGTATGGCATGTCGGAAACCTGCCCGTTGATCTCCGCAGCACACCTGAACGATGAACTGCAGGCCGGCAGCGAGGATGAGCGCGTCACCTACCGTATCAAGGCCGGTGTGCCGGTGCCGTTGGTCGAAGCGGCCATCGTCGACGGCGAAGGCAACTTCCTGCCCGCCGATGGTGAAACCCAGGGTGAGCTGGTACTGCGTGCGCCGTGGCTGACCATGGGCTACTTCAAGGAACCGGAGAAGAGCGAAGAGCTGTGGCAGGGCGGCTGGCTGCACACCGGTGACGTCGCCACCCTCGACGGCATGGGCTACATCGACATCCGCGACCGCATCAAGGATGTGATCAAGACCGGCGGCGAGTGGGTTTCCTCGCTCGACCTGGAAGACCTGATCAGCCGCCACCCGGCCGTGCGCGAAGTGGCGGTGGTGGGAGTGGCGGACCCGCAGTGGGGTGAGCGCCCGTTTGCCCTGCTGGTGGTGCGTGACGGCCACGCTATCGACGCCAAGGCACTGAAGGAACACCTCAAGCCGTTCGTCGAGCAAGGTCATATCAACAAGTGGGCGATTCCAAGCCAGATCGCCATTGTTACTGAAATTCCCAAGACCAGTGTCGGCAAGCTCGACAAGAAACGCATCCGCCAGGACATCGTCCAGTGGCAGGCCAGCAACAGCGCGTTCCTCTCCACGTTGTAACCCTCGTGCGGGTCGCGAACGTCAGAGCGTGACCCGCATGCTAGAGAGCCCGCCGCCTTGCCAAACGACAGAAATGCGCCATCCTTGAGCACTACCAGCCCGCAACCGGAGCAAAACTGCAGCGAGTTGGTGGCATGGAGCGCAAATCACACTTTAGAGGGATCAAGCGCCTGTGCCTGCTGGCTATAGTCGGGGCCAGGGGATTTTCAGGAATGGGGGAGGGCGACATGCGCAAGCTCTGTCGCCGCGGGTGCAAGCCTGCAAACCGGTCGCTCGGGCCGTTCTTGAAAGGACTCACTGCCATAACAAAAAAGTACATGGAGTAGCGTCGATGAAATCTGCAAACCTGTTCTGGCGCCGGGCCAAGCTGCCCTTGGCCGTCAGCCTTGCTTCCACGCTCGCAAGTCCTGCTTTCGCTGTCAGTTTCAACATTGGTGAAATCGAAGGCCAGTTCGACTCGTCGCTCTCCATCGGCGCCAGCTGGTCGACGGCCAACCCCAACAAGAACCTGATAGGGGTGAACAACGGCGGCAAGGGCCTGTCACAGACATCCGACGATGGCCACCTGAACTTCAAGAAGGGCGAAACCTTCTCCAAGATCTTCAAAGGCATTCATGACCTGGAGCTCAAGTACGGCGACACCGGTGTGTTCGTGCGCGGCAAGTACTGGTACGACTTCGAACTGAAGGACGAAAACCGCGAGTTCAAGGACATCAGCGACTCCAACCGCAAGGAAGGCGCCAAGTCGTCCGGCGCCGAGCTGCTCGACGCCTTTGTCTACCACAACTACGCCATCGGCGATCAGCCTGGCTCGGTGCGGTTTGGCAAGCAGGTGGTGAGCTGGGGCGAAAGTACCTTCATCGGCGGCGGCATCAACTCGATCAACCCCATCGACGTGTCGGCGTTCCGCCGCCCCGGGGCCGAGATCAAGGAAGGCCTGATTCCCGTCAACATGTTCTACATCTCGCAGAGCCTGACCGACAACCTGTCGGCCGAGGCCTTCTACCAGCTCGAATGGGATCAGACGGTCGTCGACAACTGTGGCACTTTCTTCTCCCAGCCGGACATCATTGCCGACGGCTGTACCGACAACTTGCGCGTGCTCAATAGCAGTCGCACAGTGCCGGGCGCTGCGCAGCAGTTCCTCGCCTCGCGGGGCGTGAACATCAACGAAGAGGGTGTGATGGTGCGCCGTGGTGCCGACCGCGATGCGCGTGACAGCGGCCAGTTCGGTGTGGCCATGCGCTATATGTTCGAGCCGTTGGACACGGAGTTCGGCGCCTACTTCATGAACTACCACAGCCGTGCACCCATCTTCAGTGCCACAGGGGCACCGCCGTCCGTGTTCGCCGGGCTGAGTGCCCTGCCTGCACAGCTGCGCGCATTGGCGCCTCTAATCGTGGCGGGTAATTCCGAGTACTTTGTGGAATACCCCGAGGACATCCGCCTTTATGGCTTGAGTTTCTCCACCACGTTACCCACTGGCACCGCCTGGAGCGGCGAAGTCAGCTACCGCCCTAACGCGCCAGTGCAACTCAATACCACGGATATCCTGTTCGCCGGTGTCCGTCCCATTGGCGGCGCGTTGAGCAACGCATCGTTGCTGACCGGTACGCCGGGGCAAGACCTGCATGGGTATCGCCGCAAGGAGATCACCCAGTTCCAGACCACCCTGACCCATTTCTTCGACCAGGTGATGGGCGCCAGCCGGATGACAGTAGTCGGTGAAGTGGGTGTCACCCACGTCGGCGGCCTGGAGAATGCCCACGATACCCGCTACGGTCGCGACCCGGTGTTCGGCCCAGGTCCGTTGCCATCCACCGGTGGCGCCGATACTTGCCAGGCGCTCAATGGCAGCACCATCGCCGGCGCCGGTGCGGGGGCGTCCACCGCCAACCTGAACCGCAAATGCGAGAACGACGGCTACACCACCAGCACTTCCTGGGGTTACCGCGGCCGTGTCATCTGGGACTACAACGACGTATTCGCGGGTATCAACCTGAAGCCGAGCGTGGCCTGGTCGCATGACGTGTCCGGTTATTCGCCTGGCCCTGGCGCCAACTTCGAGGAAGGCCGCAAGGCTGTCAGCCTGGGCCTGGACGCCGAGTACCAGAACACCTATACGGCGAGCCTGTCGTACACCAACTTCTTCGACGGCAAGTACAGCACCGTGGATGACCGCGACTTCGTCGCCCTCAGCTTCGGCGTGAACTTCTAAGCATACAGATCCAGGACGACACGACATGAACAAGACCAGAAGTCTGCTGCAAGCCGGTGTGCTGGGCCTGTCCCTGCTGGCGACCAGCGTCATGGCTGCGGTATCCGCCGACGAGGCGGCCAAGCTGGGCAGCACCCTGACCCCGATGGGCGCCGAGAAGGCCGGCAACGCCGACGGCTCCATCGGCCCGTGGGAGCCGCTGTCGAAGACCGCAGGCAGCGTCGACGGCAAGGGCTTCCTGTCCGACCCGTACGGCAGTGAAAAACCGCTGTTCACCATCACGGCGCAGAATGCCGACCAGTACAAGGACAAACTCTCGCCCGGCCAGTTGGCCATGTTCAAACGCTACCCGAACACCTACAAGATCCCGGTGTTCAAGACCCATCGCGGCGCAACCGTCCCGGCCGATGTGTTCGCTGCCATCAAGGAAAACGCCACCAAAACCACCCTGGTGGAAGGCGGCAACGGCCTGAGCAACTTCCGCACGGCGGTGCCGTTCCCGATCCCGAAAAGCGGCCTGGAGGTGATCTGGAACCACATCACCCGTTACCGCGGCGGCAGTGTCAGCCGCCTGGTGACCCAGGCCACGCCGCAGCAGAATGGCTCGTTCAACCCCGTGTACTTCTCCGACCAGTTCGTCTTCCGCGACAAGATGAAGGATTACGACCCGAACAACCCAGGCAACATCCTGTTCTACTTCAAGCAGGAAGTGACCGCGCCAGCGCGCCTGGCCGGGACCGTGCTGCTGGTGCACGAAACCCTCGACCAGGTGAAGGAGCCGCGCAAGGCGTGGATCTACAACGCCGGCCAGCGTCGCGTTCGCCAGGCGCCGCAAGTGTCGTATGACGGCCCGGGTACCGCCGCCGACGGCCTGCGTACGTCGGACAACCTGGACATGTTCAACGGTGCGCCAGACCGCTACGACTGGAAGCTGGAAGGCAAGAAGGAAATGTACATCGCCTCCAACGCCTTCAAGCTGGATGACCCCAAGCTGAAGTACGCCGACATCATCAAGGCCGGGCACATCAACCAGGACCTGTCCCGTTACGAGCTGCGCCGCGTCTGGCACGTGGTTGCTACCCTGAAGCCGGGCCAGCGGCACATCTACGCCAAGCGGGACTTCTACATCGATGAGGACACCTGGCAGGCCGCAGTGATCGACCAGTACGACGGCCGTGGCCAACTGTGGCGCGTGTCCGAGGCCCATGCTCAGCCTTATTACAACGTGGAAGTGCCTTGGTACACCCTGGAAGCCATCTACGACCTGCAGTCCGGTCGCTACCTGGCCCTTGGAATGAAGAACGAAGAGAAACGTGCCTACGACTTCGGCTTCAGTGCCAGCAAGGCCGATTTCCAGCCCGCAGCGTTGCGTCAGTCGGGTATTCGCTAAGCTGAAATCACTGAACGCCGTGTGAACCCCAGAACGCCCCGGCTCGCCGGGGCGTTTCTGTTTCCTGAGCCGGCCTCTTCGCGGGTGAACCCGCTCCTACAGGTCCCGCACAGCCCTGTAGGAGGGGGTTCACCCGCGAAGAGGCCGGACAAGGCAATAAACTGCCTGAATACCTCTCCAAACCCCCGCCCCAGCCCCTGTCCATCAGCCATGTTGCTTTTTGTCGCAGTCTTTTCCATGCCAATTGCGTCCATCATCTTCAAATGCGCTGCGTTAACGGCTAGTCTCGCAAACATCCATACCGCCGTTGTCTTCCAACCAGAACGAGCCGGCCATGACAGATCTGTCCCGTACGCATGGATTCGCGAGTCAGGCCCTTGGCCTGCGGGACGGGCGTTTCTTCCGGCCGCCGCTGCCGGATGGCCATGTGCAGCGCCTGCGTTTGTGCCAGCGGCTGGAAGCCGGATTGGGCGGGCGGCTGCTGCTGGTCAATGCCCCGGCGGGTTTCGGCAAAAGCTCCCTGGCCATCGAGTTTTGCGAAACACTGCCCGAGCACTGGCGTAGCCTGTGGCTTGGCCTGAGCCAGCGGGACGCCGACCCTGGCCGCTTCCTTGAGCGCTTGCTTGAAGGCCTGCAGCAATACTGCCCGGCACTGGGCGGCCAGGCCATGGGCCTGCTGAAAATGCGCCAGCGCCACCAGCCGTTTGCCTTTGAAGAGTGGCTCGACGGCCTGCTCGACGAGCTGGCGCTGTACCTGCAAGCTGATACGCCGCTGCTGCTGGTACTGGACGACTATCACCTGGCCCAAGGGCCGGTGCTCGACCGTTGCCTGCAGTTCTTCCTCAATCATCTGCCACCTGGCCTGGTATTGCTGGTGACCAGCCGCCAGCGGCCTGACTGGCACCTGGCGCGGCTGCGCCTGTCCCGGCAGTTGGTCGAGCTTAACGAACAGGACCTGCGCCTCACCGCGGATGAGTCGTTGGCAGTGATCGGTCGCCAGCCTACCGGCCTGCGCGGCCAGGCACTGGACAACCTGATCCAGCGCAGCGACGGCTGGGTCGCCGGGCTGCGTTTCTGGCAGCTGGCGGCCAGCGACAGCGCCGACGAGCAAGCCCTGCCCCAGGCGCTGCATGGTGGCGAGGGCCTGATCCGCGACTACCTGCTTGAAGAAGTCATCGACAGGCTACCTGCAGACGTGCAGGCTTTCTTGTACGAAACCGCCTGCCAGGAACGTTTCTGCGCTCCGCTTTGCGATGCGATGCGTGGCCGCCACGACAGTGCCGCCGTCCTGAGCTTCCTGCAGGCGCATCAGGTGTTCCTTGTGCCGCTGGACGAGCATGGCCACTGGTTCCGCTATCACCATTTGTTCTCCGACCTGCTGCGTAGCCGCCAGGCGAGCGAATCGCAGGTCGCTCTGCATTTGCGGGCCTGCCGCTGGTTTGAAGCTCAGGACCTGCTGGACGAGGCGGTGGAGCAGGCTTTGCGTGCCGGCCACCTCGATGTTGCCGCCGACCTGGTGCAAAGTCTGTCCGAGGAGCAACTGCTGGCCGAGCAGAACGTCGGCATGTTGCTGCGTTGGAAGATGGACCTGCCCGACAGTCTGTTGATCAGCACGCCGCGGCTGATCGTGCTGTACAGCTGGGCGTTGGGCCTGGCTTGCCAGCTGGATGCTGCCGAGGAACTGGCCGGCTACCTCAGTCGCTTTCTGCCCGCGCCTTCGGCGACCGCGCAAAAGTCGATGCTGGCCCAATGGCTGGCACTCAGTGGGGTCATTGCCCGTGGCCGTGGCGACCGCGAGCGCACCCTGGCCTATTGCGGCGAAGCGCTGCAGAGCCTGCCGAGCAAGCGCTACGGCCAACGCCTGGTGTGTTTGTCGACGCTGTCCAACCTGGCCATTGCCGATGGCGACTTCTGGCGGGCCCGAGGCTGGAACCGCGAGGCCCTGGAGTTGGCCCAGCGGGTCGGTAACCCCTTGTTCGAGGCGCTGGCGCATTACGACCGGGCGCGGGTGCTGCATGCCCGTGGCGAGGTGCTGCGCGCGCTGGACGAAGTGCGCCAGGGGCTGCAACGTCTGCAAGGGCTTTCCGCACAGCGGCTGTATGCCGTGCGTGCGCGGCTGACGCTTTACGAAGGTTACCTGCTGGTCTCGCGTCTGCAGCCAGTTCAGGGCCGCGCGCGTTTGCGCGCGGGGCTGGGCGAGGCGCGAGCGTGCCGGGACATCAGTGTGCTCATCGGCCATTGCGTGATTGCCACGCTCGATGGCCGGGAAGGTCACTTTGCCGAGGCCTTTGCCGAACTGGCCGAGGCCGAGCGCTTGATGCACATCTGGGATGTGCCCCCGGTCTACTACCTGGCCATGATTACCCTGGTCAAATGCGAACTGTGGCTGGCCCAGGGGCGTACCGACCTGGCGGAGTCCTGGCTACAGCGCCTGGGCCAGACCTATGGCGGCGAGCAGCCGGCGGCGGCACCGGAGTTCCATCCGCTGCTGCCGTTGCACATTGCGTTGCAGCAGGCATCGCTCGATCGCATCCAGTTGCGTAGCGACGATGCCGTGCAACGCCTGGCATGCCTGGTAAAGCGCGGCCAGGCCAGTGGCGGCATGATGCTTACCGTCAGCGCCCTGAGCCAATGGCTTGCCCTGCTGCTGGACGAAGGCAAGGAAGGGCAGGCCGCACAGTTGCTGCCAAGCTTGCTGGAAGCGGCGCATGGCGGTGTGATGCAGCCGATGCAGCCACTGCTGGAAAAACACCCGCAATGGCTTCATGAACAACTGCAGGCAGGTGCCGCTTGCCCGGTTCAGGCGGAACTGCTCAAGCACCTGCCGCCAGTGTCAATCGCCAGTACGGGCAACGGCGAAGCGCTGAGTGGCCGCGAAATGGCTGTGCTCGAACTGATTGCCCAAGGCTGTTCCAATCAGCAGATCAGCGAGCGGCTGTTCATTTCCCTGCACACGGTGAAGACCCACGCCAGCCACATCAACAGCAAGTTGGGCGTGGAGCGGCGCACCCAGGCGGTGGCCAAGGCCAAATCCCTGGGGTTGCTGGCGTGATACTGGCCCTGCAGGTCATTGCTCGTTAAAGTGATGGCCTGACGCCATATTTTTTGGCCGACAATGCTCTACCCTCATCTTTCCCGACCAGCTGCCGATACAGCGATCGGTGGCATCGCCTCGCGCGATTTTTCAATCATTCCAAGGCAGGTCGTGTTGATGCTGCAGTACGGGCAAAAGAGCTTTCTGATCGTCGACGACTTTACCGACTTTCGTACGTCGACCCGTTCCATGCTGCGCGAGTTGGGCGTGCGCGACGTGGACACCGCTGACAGCGGCGAGCAGGCGCTGCGCATGTGCGCGCAGAAGCGCTATGACTTCATCCTGCAGGACTTCCATCTGGGCGATGGCAAGAAGAACGGGCAGCAGGTGCTTGAAGACCTGATCATCGACAAGCACATCAGCCATGAGTGCGTGTTCATCATGGTCACTGCCGAGAGCAGTCAGGCGATTGTCCTTAGCGCCATCGAGCACGAGCCCGATGCCTACCTGACCAAACCGTTCAACCGGGTTGGCCTGGCCCAGCGCGTCGAGAAACTGTTCCAGCGCAAGACGTTGCTAAAACCGATCCTGCAGGCGCTGGACCGCAACCGTCCGGCCGAAGTACTGGCGGCCTGCGCCGAGCTGTGCAAGAAGGATCCGCGTCTGGCACCCTTGTGCTTGCGCTACCGGGCCGATGCCCTGCGCAACCTCAACCGTTTCGAGGAACTGGAAAAATTCCTCAAGGCCATCCTGGCCAGCCGTCCGCAGCCATGGGTATATGCCGCGTTGGGCGCACTGATGCACAAGCGGGGTCAGAATGCCCAGGCCCAGGGTGTATACGAGCAGGCGCTCAAGGCGTTCCCGATCATGCCAGGCCTTTATGATGGCATGGCCGAGGTGCTGGTGGCGCAGGGTGATACCCGGCGCGCGCAGAACTTGCTTGAAGAAGCCGTGCGCCTGTCGCCTTTGTCGGTGCGTCGGCAGTCGACGCTGGGCAAGCTGGCGCTGGAGAACGAAGACTTCGAAAGCGCATCGAAGGCGTTCCGCCATGCGGTGAACCAGGGGCAGAGTTCGCGCTACAAGGATGCCGAAAACAACCTTGGCCTGGTGCAGGCGTTGATGAGCAAGAATGCAGGCTTCGGCCTGGACGCCCGTACCCGGGTCGAGATCAACACCACGCTCAGCGAAGTGGCCAAGGAAAACCCCGAGGACCAAGGCCTGCAGGTACGTGCGCGGATGATGAAGGCTGCCAGCCTGCAGCAGGCCGGCGACCCGGAAACGGCCGGCAAGCTGACAGAACAGGCGATTCAGCGCCTGGACAAGATGAACCAGTTCTTCTCTGTCGATTCGGCCCTGACGGTCGCTGCACAACTGCAGGCGATGGGGCAGGAAGCCGCCGCCATCGGCGTGCTGAAGAACTGTGTGGAAAGTTATGGCGATGACCCCAAGGTCATGGAGAAAGTGGGCAAGCTGACGGATGACCCCAGCGTGCTCAACGCCATTACCGAAGCGGTCACCCTCAATCGGCAGGGTGTGCGCAGTTACCAGGGAGGGCAGCTTGGCGAGGCGTTGCAACTGTTCCGAAAGGCATTGGGTTTACAGCCGAAGAACATCAGCATCGCCCTCAACACCGCCCAGGCGCTGCTGCGCATCGGCGGCGACAACCCTCAGCCTGCGATCATGCAGGAGTGCCGCGACGCCTTGACCAGCGTGGCCGGTATCCCTGCCAGCGACAATCGCTATGACCGTTACCGCAAACTGCACATCCGAGTGTTCGGCGCATGAATCAAGACAATCAGGGGCTGGATTTTTCCACGGTGATCGCCTCCACCGTGCACGACCTCAAAAGTTCGTTGTCGGCGCTGATCCAGTCCCACAGCCAGTGGGTGGAGCGCTTGCCCGAGGAACTGCGCGGTGGTGCCGAACAGGGGATCATGGAGCATGAATTTCGTCACCTCAACGGCATGCTGGTGCAGTTGCTGGGCTTGTACAAACTGGGTGTGAACCAGTTGCCGGTATGCCCGGACTACCATGAGCTGGATGATTTCATCGAAGCCCAGCTGGCGGCGCACGAGGAAGTACTCAAGCACAACGACATTCTCGCCACCTGGCGTATCGACACCGACAACCCGCTGGGTTTCTTCGACCGCGAACTGGTGGCCTCGGTGATCGCCAACGTCATCACCAACGCCACCCGCTTTGCCGGGCACGCCTTGCTGATCACCATCGAAGAGGCCGACAACCAGTTGGCCATTTGCGTCAACGATGACGGCCCGGGTTATCCAAAGCACATGCTCGAGCGCCAGGAGGATTACATCCAGGGCATCGACTCAACCAGCGGCAGTACCGGCCTTGGGTTGTATTTTGCGGCGCGGATCGCCGCGTTGCATGAAAGCGGCGGGGTGCGCGGGCGGATCGAGATCTCCAACGGCGGGGCGCTTGGGGGCGGGTTGTTCAGGTTGTTTTTGCCTTGAGGCCCGGCTGAATCTACGGTTGAAATTTTTGCAGTTGGAGAGTGGCTTCCCAAGGTGATGTAGGGCATTTCCTTCTTGAGGTTGCAGGGCTTTTGTCCGGCCAGGGCAGATGACAGTGTAGATACGACGTTTCTACATTTGGCTTGCAATCATTTGGAGGGTTTCTACTATGTATCTACCTTGGGAGATACTCATGCAGATCAAGATTCAACAGTGGGGTAACAGCGCCGCGATCCGCTTGCCCGCCGCAGTACTCAAGCAGATGCGCCTCGGTGTCGGCTCCACCCTGAGCCTTGACACAACGGGTGAGACGATGGTGCTCAAACCCGTCAGGTCGAAACCCAAGTACACGCTTGAGGAACTGATGGCCCAGTGTGACCTGAGTGCACCGGAGCCAGAGGACATGGCCGACTGGAATGCCATGCGTCCAGTGGGACGTGAAGTGTGAAACGGTTGAAATTCGCCAGGGGTGATATTGTTCGCGTCAACCTGGACCCAACAGTCGGGCGAGAACAGCAGGGCTCCGGCCGACCTGCACTGGTGCTTACTCCGGCTGCTTTCAATGCTTCAGGCCTGGCTGTAATCATCCCGATCACTCAAGGTGGGGATTTTGCGAGGCATGCGGGTTTCGCTGTCACGCTCAGCGGTGCGGGCACGCAGACTCAGGGGGTGGTGCTTTGCAACCAGGTGCGCACAGTCGACCTTGAAGCACGATTTGCCAAGCGCATAGAGTCGGTGCCTGAAGTTGTCATCCTGGATGCACTTGCGCGTGTGCAAACCCTATTCGATTAACCGGTTCCCGTATTCATAATGCATATCCCATCGTCAGCCCTCATCCGCGAAACCTTCCCTGTCGGCCCCTTGCAGTGCAACTGCACGCTGATCGGCGACCCCCTGACCAAGAAAGCCATGGTCGTCGACCCAGGTGGTGATGTGGACAAGATCCTTACTCGCCTGCAGGTCCACGGCCTGACGCTGGTGAGCATTATCCACACCCATGCGCACTTCGACCACTTCCTCGCGTCAGGCAAGCTCAAGGAGCTGACGGGTGCCACGCTGCACCTGCACAAGGACGACCAGATGCTGTGGGACAACCTTGAGATGCAGTGCCAGATGTTCGGCGTACCTTACACCCCGGTACCGGCACCGGACCGCTGGCTGGGCGATGACGAAGAGCTGGCCTGCGGCTGCGGTGTGGCGTTGCATACGCCAGGCCATACCCCGGGCTCGATGAGCTTCTGGTTCGCCGAGGCCAAGTTGTTGATTGCCGGTGACACCCTGTTCCGCCGGGGGATTGGCCGCACCGATTTGTGGGGTGGCGACCAGCGGGCAATCGTGCGTTCCATCAAGGAGCGGCTGTACCGGCTGGACGAAGAGGCCATTGTGGTGACCGGCCACGGGCCCGACACCCGTCTGGGCGACGAGATGCGGGAAAACCCATTCGTGCGTGCCTGATGGCACATGAAGGCACTTTCATGGAATTTTTCGTTGCCGATGCGTTCCAAGGCTGGCATAGAACCCTTTGGGATCTGCCGCATTTATGAATTTCAGTAGGAGCTTGTCCATGTTCACCATGCGTCGTCTGATTATCGTCGCAACCGCCGCTGCACTGATGACCGGCTGTGCCGGCCAGAACCCCTACGACAACCAGGGTCAGGCGCAGGGCTCCACAGGGATGAGCAAAACTGCCAAGTACGGCGGTTTGGGCGCGCTGGCCGGTGCCATCGCGGGCGCTGCCATCGACCACAACAACCGTGGCAAGGGTGCCCTGATCGGTGCTGCAGCAGTGGGTGCCGCTGCAGCCGGTTATGGTTATTACGCCGACAAGCAGGAAGCCGAGCTGCGCGCGCAAATGGCCAACACGGGTGTGGAAGTGCAGCGTCAGGGTGACCAGATCAAGCTGATCATGCCGGGCAACATCACCTTCGCCACCGATTCGGCCAACATCGCCCCAAGCTTCTACTCGCCGCTGAACAACCTGGCAGGCTCGTTCAAGCAATTCAACCAGAACACCATCGAAGTGGTTGGCTTCACCGACAGCACGGGCAGCCGCCAGCACAACATGGACCTGTCCCAGCGCCGTGCGCAGGCGGTCAGTACCTACCTGACTTCGCAGGGTGTGGATGCCTCGCGTATCTCTGTCCGTGGCATGGGCCCGGACCAGCCGATCGCCAGCAACGCTGACGCCAATGGTCGTGCGCAGAACCGCCGTGTGGAAGTGAACCTGAAGCCGATTCCGGGTCAGCAGTATGAGCAGCAAGGTCAGGTTCAGCAGTATCCCTGATTGACCTTCAGGGCTGCTTTGCGGCTCTGTGGGAGCGGGCAATCCCGCTCCCACAAGGCTTGCAAAGAAGCCTCTGCTTTTAGCGCGCCACGCTGGCCTGAATCGCCGTCAGGGCAATGGTATGCACGATATCGTCAACCTGCGCCCCACGCGGCAAGTCGTTCACCGGTTTGCGCAAACCCTGCAGCATCGGCCCCAGGCTGACCCCGTCGGCACTGCGCTGCACCGCCTTGTGCGTGGTATTGCCGGTATTCAGGTCGGGGAACACGAACACCGTGGCGCGCCCGGCCACCGGGCTAGCCGGCGCCAGCTCTCGGGCGATCGCCGGGTTGGCCGCTGCGTCATACTGCAACGGCCCATCGATCAGTAGCGCCTGCGCCGCGTCCTGTGCCAGGCGTGTCGCTTCGCGCACTTTCTCGACTTCTTCATCGCTGGCCGAATCGCTTGAATAACTGATCATCGCCACCCGTGGCGCGATGCCGAAGGCCTGCGCCGATTCGGCACTCTGTTGGGCAATCTCCGCCAGCTCGGCGGCGCTTGGGTGCGGGTTCATCACGCAGTCGCCGTACACCAGCACCTGCTCGGGGAACAGCATGAAGAATACCGACGAGACCAGGCTCGAGCCGGGTGCGGTCTTGATCAGCTGCAGGGCCGGGCGGATGGTGTTGGCCGTGGAGTGCACCAGGCCCGAGACCAGGCCGTCCACTTCGTCCAGGGCCAGCATCATGGTGCCGATCACCACGGGGTCTTCCAGTTGCTGCTCGGCCATCGGTGCGTTGAGGTTCTTGCTTTTGCGCAGCTCGACCATGGGTTCCACGTAGCGCCCGCGAATCAGTTCGGGGTCGAGAATCTCCAGCCCTGGCGGCAAGGTGATGCCCTGGGCGCGGGCCACGGCGTCGACGTCTTCGGGTTTGGCCAGCAGCACGCAGCGGGCGATGCCGCGGGCCTGGCAGATGGCTGCGGCCTGCACCAACAGTGGTTCGGCGCCTTCTGGCAGGACGATGCGCTTGTTGGCCTGCTGCGCACGCTGGATCAGCTGGTAGCGGAACACTGCCGGCGACAGGCGCAGTTCGCGCGGCGTGCCGCAGCGTTGGTGCAGCCAGGCCGCGTCGAGGTGGCTGGCGACGAAGTCGGTGATGAACTCGGCACGCTCGCGGTCGTCCACCGGGATTTCGCGGTTCAGCGAGTTGAGCTGGTTGGCGGTGTCGTACGAGCCGGTGCTGACCGAAAGGATCGGCAGGCCGGCCTGCAGTGCACCGCGGCACAGGCCAAGGATACGCACGTCAGGCTTGCTGTCGCTGGTCAGCAGCAAGCCGGCCAGGGGCACGCCATTGATCGCTGCCAGGCTGACAGCGAGGATGATGTCGTCGCGGTCGCCGGGGGTTACCACCAGGGTACCCGAGGTCAGTAGCGGGACCGTGTTGGCCACCGTGCGTGCACAGATGATGATCTTGCTCATGCGCCGCTGCTCGTAGTCGCCGGCATTGAGCACCTGGGCGCCGAGCAGCTCGGCCACATCGCGTGTCCGCGGTGCGTTCAGCTCGGGCTGGTAGGGGATGCAGCCAAGCAGGCGGAAGTCATTGCCACGCAGCAATGGCGAGTGCTCGCGCAGGCGGGTGGCGAAGTCCGCCATGCTCTCGTCGGTACGCACCTTGTTGAGGATCACCCCCAGCACTTTCGGGTCGCGTGGGCCGCCAAACAGTTGGGCCTGCAGTTCGACCCGCCCAGACAGCTCGCTGAGCACTTCGTTTTCCGGGGCCGATACCAGGATTACCTCGGCATCCAGGCTCTTGGCCAGGTGCAGGTTGACCCGCGCTGCGTAGCTGGCGTGGCGCGTGGGCACCATTCCCTCGACCACAACCACGTCATTGCCGACGCAGGCTTGCTGGTAGAGGCGGATGATTTCTTCAAGCAGCTCGTCCAGTTGGCCATCGCCGAGCATGCGCTCGACGTGGGCCAGGCTCAGTGGGACCGGTGGCTTGATGCCGTGGGTGCGGGCGACCAGTTCGGTGGAGCGCTCGGGGCCGGTGTCACCCGGGTGGGGCTGGGCGATAGGCTTGAAAAAGCCGACCTTCAGGCCGGCACGCTCCAAGGTGCGCACCAGGCCCAGGCTGATCGAAGTCAGGCCGACACCAAAGTCGGTCGGCGCAATGAAAAATGTCTGCATGCGTGCTTCTCGAAATAAGCGGTGCAAGAAATTAACGGTCAAGGGTAGCGCTATCGGCCCCTTGTGCGCACCAGCCGCAAGCGAAAGGCTGGCCGATGTGTTGCGCACGTTGTGCCGGGTCGAGCACCCAGGGGCGTGCCTGCCACGGCGGTTGGTGGCGCAGGTGCTGGGTATGGCCGCACGAAAGTTCCGCCACCCAGTGGCCTTCTTCGTCCTGATGAAAGCCGTTGATCCGACTGATGGGCCGTTGCTCGTCTGCACCACGTTCGCAATCGGATGATGGCAAGGTTACACTTGTCCGCTCTACATTCTTTTGCAAAAGGTCTTGCCCCATGCTGATCGCCGCCAATAAGGCTGTCTCCATCGACTATACCCTGACCAACGACGCCGGGGAGACCATCGACAGCTCCGCCGGTGGCGCGCCGCTGGTTTACCTGCACGGTGCCGGCAACATCATCCCGGGCCTGGAAAAAGCCCTGGAAGGCAAGCAGGCTGGTGACGAGCTGAACGTTTCCATTGAACCTGAAGAGGCCTACGGCGAGTACCTGGCCGAACTGGTCAGCACCCTGAACCGTAGCCTGTTCGAAGGTGTCGACGAGCTGGAAGTGGGCATGCAGTTCCACGCTTCGGCGCCGGACGGCCAGATGCAGATCGTCACCATCCGCGACATCGACGGCGACGACGTCACCGTTGATGGCAACCACCCGCTGGCCGGTCAGCGCCTGACCTTCCAGGTCAAGGTTGTGAACGTGCGTGACGCCAGCGACGAAGAAATCGCTCACCGTCACATCCACGGTGAAGGTGGCCATCACCACTGATTTTCTGCGCTAAGCTCAGAAAGTCGCCAGGCGCTCGGGCAAGCCGATTTGCCTTCCTACGGGAGGTGAACGGTTTGGACGAGCGCCTTTTTAGTGGGCGAAATTCGCTTGCACGGCAACCGGGAACCTGAGAGGGGATTTCATCATGAGTGCATTTCACGACCTGAAACTGGAAGCGCTGAACGGCGGAGAGCTGCCCCTCGCACCCTTCAAGGGCCAAGTGGTGCTGGTGGTCAACGTCGCCTCCAAATGTGGCCTGACGCCGCAATACAAGGCCCTGGAAAACCTCTACCAGATCTACAAGGACAAGGGCTTCAATGTGCTTGGCCTGCCGTGCAACCAGTTTGCCGGGCAGGAACCGGGTAGCGAAAAGGAAATCCAGGACTTCTGCAGCCTCAACTACGGGGTCAGCTTCCCGCTGGGGGGCAAGCTGGAGGTCAACGGGCCGCAGCGCCATTCGTTGTACCGCCTGCTGGCAGGCGAGGGGGCCGAGTTCCCCGGTGACATTACCTGGAATTTCGAGAAGTTTCTGGTAGGCAAGGATGGCCGGGTGCTGGCGCGTTTCTCACCCCGCACGGCGCCGGATGACCCGGCAGTGGTGCAGGCCATTGAAAAAGCACTGGTCTGAATAGTGCCGGGCGTGATCATTGTGGCACCTGCGAAGCCGAGCGTCGCCTGCGCGGCGCTCGCTTTCACAGGCGCTGCACATACTGCGTCGAACGCCCAGCCGCAGCACTGACATTGCGACAAGCGCTATCCAGATACCCCTCGAACTGCTCGACAATCGCCGGCCAGCCTTGGCGGCTGGCATGCTGTCGCGCATTCAGGCGCACCCTGCGCAACGTCTCCACTTCTTCCAGTAACCAGCACGCTGCATCGACAAACGCCGCCTGGTCCCCCGGCATGGCCAGCGCGCCACTGTGGCCATGGCGAATATGCTGCGCGGCGGCCGCCTCGTCATAAGCAACCACCGCCAACCCTGAGGCCATGGCTTCGAGCACCACATTGCCGAAGGTTTCGGTCAGGCTCGGGAACAGGAACAGGTCGCCGCTGGCATAGTGCTCGGCCAGTCGTTCACCGCGCTGGGCGCCGCAAAACACGGCGTTCGGTATCTCTTGTTCAAGCCTGGCGCGCTGAGGCCCGTCGCCGACCATGATCAGGCGCAGGCGCTTCTGTGGATACGTCTTGCGTAATGCCTCGAGGCAAGGCCGTAGCAAGCCCAGGTTCTTTTCCGCCGCCAGCCGCCCCACATGCAGTACGGCGATGTCCTCCGGGCCTAGCCCCCAGCTTTCGCGCAGGGCCTGGCTGCGCCGGGCCGGATTGAACAGGCAGGCATCGACCCCTCGGGCCAGCAACTCCAGGCGTTCGAAACCGCGACGCTCCAGCTCCAGGCGCTGGCTGGCACTCGGCACCAAGGTGATTGCCGTGCGCCGATGGAACCAGCGCAAGTAGTGAGTGAGCAGGCGCGCCAGCAGGCCAAGGCCGTACTGGCCGGAATACTGCGGGAAGTTGGTGTGAAAGCCACTGACCACTGCCACCCCCAGGCGTCGGGCCGCGCGTAGTGCACTGAGCCCCAGCGGCCCCTCGGTGGCGATGTACAGTACATCCGGGCGCTGCCGGCGCCAGCGGCGCAACAGTTTGTGCATCGACACCTCGCCCCACTGCAAACCCGGGTAGCCCGGCAGCGCCCAGCCACGGCACAGCATCAGGTGCGGGTCGTTGTGCGCGTGCCCTTCGCCTGCCTGGCGTGGGCGCACCACCTCGACCTCATGGCCGCGTTGGCGCAACCCTTCACTGAGGCGGCCAAGGGTGTTGGCCACGCCATTGATCTCGGGTGGGAAGGTTTCGCTGACCAGGGTAATGCGTAGGGCGGGTGTATTCATGACAAAAAGTTTCCACCTGCCGGGTTGCGCTAATGTGACCGCCTTGTGACGTAAAGATGACGCCTGACCGCTGGCACGTTTGCCTTCATGAATATTTCCTCGCACAGCACTCAAGAAGGTGTCCCCGGCAGCCGATGAAGATGCATTCGACTACGTGATGCGCTCCAGGAGAGCGGTGATGTTCAACAACAAGCTCAAGCAAGAAATCCGGCAACTGCGCGAAGACCTGATGTCCATTGAACAGGTCAAGAGTAGTCTCGACAGCGAGATGCTGGTGCTGCAGCTCGACCCTCAGGGACGGATCGAGATGGTCAACGGCAACTTCGAGAGCGAGATGCTCTACCGTGCCGAACAATTGCTTGGACGCAATATCGAGGACATCGTCCCCACCCACGTAAAGTCGCTGGACTTCTACCAGCGCATGAAAAGCGCGATCAGCCGTGGCGAACACCTGAACGGTGCGTTTCGTCTTCTGCGGGGCAATGGTCAGGAAGCCTGGCTGCGCTCTATCCTGCAGCCGGTGAAGAACTGCGAGGGGCGCATCAAGTACTTCACCCTGCATTCCAGCGACCTCACCCGAACCATCGAGACCTCACGCGAGCACGAAAGCCTGATCAAGGCGTTGATGCGCTCTACTGCGGTGATCGAGTTCGACCTCGACGGCATCATCCTCACTGCCAACGAACGTTTCCTGGCCACCGTCGGCTATCGCCTGGAACAGATTCGCGGTAAGCACCACCGCATGTTCTGTGAACCGCAGGAGGTCAACTCGGCTGGCTACCAAGCGTTCTGGGACCGGCTGCGCCGTGGCGAATATGTTGCCGAGCGCTTCAAGCGCATTGATGCCCATGGCCGGGTGATCTGGCTGGAGGCCTCGTACAACCCGATCTTCGATGCCCACGATGTGCTGTACAAGGTGGTTAAGTTCGCCACCGTGATCACCGATCAGGTCAACCAGGAGCTGGCAGTGGCCGAGGCGGCAGATGTCGCCTACAACACCTCGCTGGGTACCGATGTCAGTGCTCGCAAGGCCACCGAAGTGGTCACCCAGACTGTCACCGTGATGCGTGGACTGGAGGCTTCGATGCAAGAGGCGGCCGACGGCATCCAGGCGCTGGATACCCAGTCGCGGGTGATCGGTTCGATCATCAAGACCATCAGCGACATTGCCGGGCAGACCAACCTGTTGGCCCTTAACGCGGCCATCGAAGCCGCCCGTGCCGGTGAGCAAGGGCGGGGCTTTGCCGTCGTTGCCGACGAAGTGCGCCAACTGGCCTCTCGCACCAGCACCGCCACCGAAGAAATCGCCCGGGTGGTACAGCAGAACGAACAACTGGCGCAGGCAGCAGTGTCGATCATCGACACCAGCAAGCGCCAAGCCGAACAGGGGCTGGCGCTGGCGGATGAGACGGGTAGCGTGATTGTCGAGATCCAGGACGGGGCGAAGCGGGTGGTGGATGTGGTGGGGCAGTTTTCCAGCCGGTTGGGGCAGTGAAACCCAGGCCAGGCACGCTCTGTTTTTTTGTGGGAGCGGCCTTGTGTCGCGATAGGG
>NZ_JBICMC010000001.1:0-20358 GCF_043106005.1 Pseudomonas sp. GLN_2
AACCCACAACGCAGTGCAGGCCAGGTATCAAGGTACCTCGACCAAGCCTGGGCTGAAGGGTTGATGCAGGCCCGTAACAGTGACTTCTACAAAGTGCGTGTCTCCGGGCTGGTGTGCCTGCTGGAGGGAATGCTGATGGCCTTCAAAGCGCGCGAACTGCCTGACAGTGATGCGCGGGTGAAGACCGAACTCCTGGCGGCCGCGATGACCACGGCTGCGGCGGGCTTTGAAGTTGGAGCCAGCTATGTGGACCAGGTGGTCGCGCGGTACGGCGCGAACAGTGTGACCGGACGAGGAGCAGCGGCCGCTTTAGGGCGTTTGAAACTATGGGGCGCCAGTTTAGCTGTGACAGGTGGTTTCGTACTCGCCTGGTGGGACTTCGCCGATGCGGCTCAGCAGTTAGTATACCGCCAGCAAAACCTTACCGAACAAAGTACAAAAAAACCTAGAACGCTGGCACTCGCATACGCATCGCGGGCACTGGCAACTATTACAATCTCGCTGGCGGAAGCAGGAACAGCCATTGCAATCGCAAAACCTCTTTTTGACCATCTATCTCAGAATGCCAAAACAAAACTTGTGAGAATGATGACAACATCCATGGGCGCGCTCGCCAATAAACTGGGAACACAAGCTGCTCGCCTACTGCTTGCACGTTTAGTCTTGGGTGCATTTTGGATCGGACTCATCCTGACACTCATAATCTATATTCTGGAAGATGACGCGTTAGAGAAGTGGTGCAAACGTAGCTGCTTCCGAACTCATAAAAATATTAAGCCCTATGAAGAGCAGGAAGAACTGAGCGCCCTACATTCTGCTACCGGCGAGGTTTTATAATGTATCTTATCGAATGGGGATTCTGGCAGATGGCAACTCAGCCAGAAGCTGCACGTAGAACGTACGAAGCAGGGATGACACCAGCAGAGAAGCGCGCACATAGAGATTTTTATGAAGGCGACCTGAATGAAGAGATTCATTTTTGCCAGGTAAGTGAAGCCCCCCTCATACGCGGCCCTGTTTATGCATTCAATGAAACCTACATGGAAATGCGCTGTGGCGGTTCAGAAGAGAAGCGCGGCCTCATTACGCTAGTCACGATCGGCGGAGTGCTGCCTGGGATAATTTTCGGAACCGGCATAGCTGTCGGTTCCATCTGGCTTGATATCACCCAACCTTACTCAATCTCCTTTATAGCAGTCTTACTTACAGCTCTCTTGGCTTCAGCTTCAGGAGCAGCATTGTATTTTTACCTGAAGTACGGCGTAAAAATCTCGCGACTGGAAATGCTGACCAGTCGGCATCTGCTTATTCGCTTCAATCGAATAACTCAACAGGTCCACCTCCATCGACCCAGCTACTGTGGTGGCATCGTCACCTTCCCCTGGAAAACAACCGGTAGCACGGGCATTCGCCCAGAAGATGATTCGCTAAGCGTTGGAATACGACTCGGCCTAATCTGGCACCCCAGCCGCACCGGCCTGCCCCACATGGAAATGGCCCTGCTGGGCAAACAAGGCCAAGGCGGCAGCGAACTGCGTGATGAGTGGGAATTCATCCGCCGTTACATGGAAGAAGGCCCACACGCCGTCCCCCGCCCCCGCCTGAGCACCCAGCTACCCTCACCCGTCCAGGCATTCAGCGCCCAGTTCGAAGGCCTTGGGCGTTTCCTCCGCAAAAGCAGCTGGCTGTTCAAAGTTGCGCTGCTGTTTGTCTGGCCCGCGTTCGTCATCATCGGCACCGGCCACTGGCTTAGCCTGCTGCTGTGCTGGCGACCGCGCTGGCCGAAGGTCATCCGCGAGGCCGGCATGCCCGGCAAGCCGGTCCCCCCCGTGACAACCCTGAACGACTACCCACCCGCAATCCAGGCACGCCTGCTCGCCAACGCCGACCGCTGGCAGCTCAAGCCCGGCAAGCGGCCGGCGAGAAAACCACGAAAGCGCTCTGCACCTCAAAAGGCCAACGAAAGTGACTGATCAAACTGCACCCGGCGCGCGGGTACATTTGCGACACCTTCACTTCATCGGCAGCCAGTTGCAGCACGATGCAAAGCCATCATCCCATGACCGCTTCCCGTAGTCCGCCCATGTAGTGCTCCAGGCGACTACGCAGCCAACGCTCGGCCGGGTCGCTGTCGGTGGTGCTCAACCAGACCATGGCCAGCTCCAGTGCAGCAGTCTCGAACGGCAGCGTCTCGGCCTGCAGGTTGCCCCAGCGTTCCATACCCTGTGCGGCATAGTCCGGGCAACAGGCCAGCAGGTCGGTACCGGCCAGAATCGCCGGTAGCGAACTGAACTGCGGCACCGACAACACCACCTTGCGTTCACGGCCGATGTCTTTCAACCAGTCATCGACCACACCCTGGGTGTTGGCGGTTGGCGAAACCTGGACATGCGGGCGTTGGCAAAACTCATCCAGTGAAAGCGGCGTGCTGGACTTGTCGGCCCGCACTACCCTGGCTTGCAGGGTGCGTAGTACCTTGCGTTTGGCATTGGCGGGCAGGCCCTTGGTCTGGCTGATACCCACCGTCACATCGCCCGCCGCCAGCAGGTCCGGAATGCGCCAATAGTCCACATGCTGCACGACCACCACCACGTTCGGCGCCTCCACCCGCAGCGCCCGCAACAGCGGCGGCAGCAGGCCCGACTCGACATCATCGGACAAGCCGATGCGGAAGGTCATCTTGCTGGTCAGCGGGTCGAAATCATGGGTCATGCTGAGGGCGACAGACATCGCATCCAAGGCTGGCGTGAGGTACTTGATCACCTCTTCGGCCCTGGCCGAAGGCTCCATGCGGTTGCCCACTCGAACCAGCAACGGGTCGTTGAACATCGCACGCAACCTGGCCAGCGCGGCGCTGACCGTGGGCTGGGCGACGAACAGCTTCTCCGCGGCACGGGTGAGGTTGCGTTCCTGCATCAGCGCTTCGAACACCACCATCAGGTTGATATCGGCTTTGCGCAGTTCGTTGCGGTTCATGGGTGCTCCCGGGCCGTGCTTGTTGTTCGGGTTCAATTCCGGCATCGACATGCATCCTAGCCGAGTCGAAACCTGCACTGCACCCTCTGCAATCGCCATTGCCCCCTACTGCGCGACCGGGGTAATCTTCCGCGCTCTTCCCTTCCGGCCTCCCCTGCCGTGCACCGCCCAGGCGTTGACTCGCGAAGCGGTCATTCATGATGCCGACACTTGCATGGCCGCCGCTCACTGGCGCGCCCATCCGCCATCAATACACTCAGGATGACACCATGATCATTCGCCAAGGCATCGCTGCAGACTACACGCAGCTGCTCGACATCTGGCTGCGTGCTGTTCGCGCGACGCACCACTTCCTGCAACCCTCCGACATCGACGCACTGTTGCCACAGCTGCGCGACGTGTATTTCCCGGCGGTCGAGCTGTGGGTTGCGGTAGACACCGATGACCAGCCACTGGGCTTTATCGGCTTCAATGAAAACCATGTGGAAATGCTCTTCGTCGACCCAGCGCACCACCGCCAGGGCATTGGCCGTGCATTGCTGGATTTCGGCCGCCAGTCACGCAGTGCGATGAGTGTCGATGTCAACGAGCAGAACCCACAGGCAACAGCGTTCTACCAGCGCTATGGTTTCGTCCAGACCGGCCGTTCACCGCTGGATGGCGAAGGTCGCCCGTTCCCTTTGCTGCACATGAGCTTGCCCACCCGGGCGTGAGCAGGAGGCACTCACCGCGATGGCCCGTAAAGCGAAGCCCCTACTGCCGTCCGACTGGGTCATCCGTAGTGCCCAACCGGGCGGTATCGAGCGTATCGAAGCCTGGTTCGGTAGCCACGGCTACGACCCGCATCGCCACGATACCTATTCGATCGGCCGCACGCTGGCCGGCGTGCAAAGCTTCCACTACAAGGGTTCGCTGCGCCACGGCATACCGGGCAACACGCTGGTGTTGCACCCGGACGAACTGCATGACGGCATGGCCGGCACCGACGCAGGCTTTCGCTACCGCATGGCCTACGTCGCCCCGGCACTGATCCAGAACGTGCTGGGTGGTCAGCCTTTGCCCTTCATCGCTGGCGGGCTGTCCAGCGACCCTCGCCTGTACCACGCCAGCGAAGCGTTCGTGCAGGCAGTGGACCACGCGCTGGAGCCATTGGAAGAACAGGACGCACTGTATGACCTGGCGATCGCCTTGCGGGCCGTCGGCGGCAAGCCGCGTGGGCGCAAGCGCCTGGATTACCAGGCAGCCGAACGCGCCCGGGCCTTCATCATGGAGCACCTGCATGTGGGCATAACACTGGACATGCTGGAACAGGCCAGCGGCCGCGAACGCTGGAGCCTGTCGCGTGACTTTCGCACGTTGTACGGCACCAGCCCCTATCGCTTTGTCACCCTGCGCCGCCTCGACAGCTTTCGCCGAATGATCCTGGATGGCCTTACCTTGGTCGACGCTGCCCTTACCGCAGGCTTTCATGACCAGAGCCACATGACCCGGCACTTCACCCGCTGCTACGGCGTACCGCCCTTACGCTGGCTGGAGCGTTTGCGAGCGTTACGCTGAGTTACCGCAGGCGCCCGCGTATCCCGTGGGAGCAGGCTTGCAGGATCGTACAAGAACCGGACTCGCCCGGCGCGATAGGCTGACCACTCCACTTTCCGAGGAACTGTCATGCCTGAGTCCCGTCACCCACACTCCTCCCTGCCAGTGAACCTGGTCCACAAGGCAGCGCTTATCGAACGGCAATGGAGCCCCAGGGTCGTTGCCGAGATGAACGATTACCAGTTCAAGGTCGTGCGCATCGAAGGCGAATTCATCTGGCACGCGCACCCGGAGACCGACGAAGCATTCCTGGTGCTGGAAGGCACCCTGCGTATCGACCTGCCGGATGGCTGCGTGCATGTGAACGCTGGGGAACTCTATGTGGTGCCACGCGGCGTCGAGCACCGGACCGCTGCGCAAGGCGAAGCGAAACTGATGATGATCGAACCGCGGGGCATTCTGAATACCGGTCATGAAGGGGGGGATCGCACAGCAGAGAGCGATGTCTGGATTTAACAACACTCACCAATTTCAAGCTTAAGTTTCCGACTTCAAAGCAATAATTAACCATAAAAAATCGTCTTATCGCCATTTGTAACCAGGGCACTTCGCTTGCAGCCCACACTTCGCAACCCGGCACAGGTCCGCCTCGATATAATTGGATCCAATAACGAGGGTGACCTGCATGCAAGCACTGGAAATGGACTACGGACACGGCGATGAAGTGGCCAGCCACTGCCACGCCGAAGACCAACTGATCTACGCCGCCAGCGGCGTGATGCGGGTCAGCAGCGAGGGCGGCAGCTGGGTGATCCCCGGCGGGCATGCCTTGTGGATGCCCGCCGGGGTCAGCCATGCCATCCGCATGGAAGGCGTGGTCTGCATGCGCACCTTGCTGCTCGACGCCCACATCGAACGCTGTCAGGTCATCGTCGTGTCTGGCCTGCTGCGCGAACTGATCCTGGCTGCGTCACGGGTGCTGAACCTGCGCGACGGTGCGCATGCTCGGGCGCTGATCCTGTACGAACTCGCCGCCGCCCGGCGCATCGATGCCTTCGTCCCGACGCCGCAGCACGCACGCCTGCGTGCCTGGTGCGAGCGCTTCCTGCAGGACCCGGCCCAGGACCTGACCCTGGAGCAATGCGGCGCACAACTGAACATGAGTGCCCGCAGTGTGGCCAGGCTGTTCCAGCGCGAGGTGGGCATGTCGTATGGCCAATGGCGCGCCCGTGCCCGGGTGATGCTCAGCCAGCAGTGCCTGGCCGATGGCAAGCCGATCCTGAACGTTGCGCTGGAGCACGGCTACCAGAGCGCCAGTGCCTTTACTGCCATGTTCAAGCGTATCCTCGGCCATGCGCCGAGTGATTGGCAAAACGGTACCGCACGCGAGTACTAAGCCTCAGGTTGTCCCGCTTGCGCGCAGGGTTGTCCCGCTTGCGACAGCGACGCCCATGCAACCCTCGTTAACCTCGCATCACGACCTTTGAGCGACAATCGTGATGCCCTTACTGCACTCATTTCCCGGCCCTGCCCGGCTTGCCACAGCCCTCGGCATGCTCGCTGCACTCGCGGCGTGCGGCCACCAACCCACGCCTGCCGAACCCCCTCTAGCGCTGCAGGCAGACCCGCTGGCGAACATGCCGGCCAGCGTCAGCAAACAGCCCCTGCCCGAACGCTGGTGGGCACTGTATCAAGACCCCCAACTCAACCGCTGGGTACAGCAAGCCCTGGCGCACAACCAAGGCCTGGCACAGGCCGAGGCCACCGTGCAGGCCATGCTGGCCGGCATCGGCGAGTTCGACGCCAGGCGCTGGCCGTCTACCGCCATGGGCGTTGCCGCTACCTATGGCAGAAGCGCCGATGACCAGACGCTGGCTGAGGCGACCGACAGCAACGCGCCGTCGCAATGGCAATTCAACCCGGGCATCGAGCTGGCCTATCAGGTGGACATCTGGGGCCAGGTACGCGCCGCCATCCAACGTGCCAGGGTGCAAGCCGAAGCCAGCGCTGCGGCGCTAGACCTGGTACGCCTGCAGGTGGTCGCCCAGACCACCCGCGCCTACATCGACCAGTGCACCTACGCGGCGCGTCTGGAGGCAGCGAAGCAGGCCTTGCAAACCCTCGACCACAGCGTGCAACTCAGCCAGCGTCAGCGCCAGGCCGGTGTGGCCACTGCCCTCGACAGCGAGCGCCTGTTGGGCTTGCGGGAGCAGGTGCGTGCGCAACTGCCGATGCTCTCAGCCCGGCGGCAGATGGCGCTTTACGAACTGAGCATGCTCAGTGGCCAGGCCTCGGTGGCCGAAGCCACGACCTGCGTAGCCATCCCCACACTGTCGGCGCCGCTGCCGGCTGGCGATGGCTGGCATTTGCTCGAACGCCGGCCAGATGTGCGCCAGGCCGAACGGGAACTGCAAGCGGCCACCCTGGAGACCGACATCGTGCGGGCTGACCTTTACCCAAAGGTCAGCTTCGGCGCTTCGTTGACGTCTTCGGACCATCACCTTGCCAACCTCGGCGCCAGCCGCGCGGTGATGTTCGGCATTGGCCCGCTGATCCGCTGGGAATTTCCCAACCTGCAGGCCAACCGCGCACGGGTGAGCAAGGCCGAGGCATTGCAGCGGGCGCAGGTCGCCCGTTACCACGGCGT
Source organism: Pseudomonas sp. GLN_2 (assembly GCF_043106005.1). NCBI lineage: Bacteria > Pseudomonadati > Pseudomonadota > Gammaproteobacteria > Pseudomonadales > Pseudomonadaceae > Pseudomonas > Pseudomonas sp. GLN_2. The sequence goes on from NZ_JBICMC010000001.1 coordinate 7,160, forward strand.
GGCGCTGAGCGCGCTGAAGGACGTGCGCCAGGCACTGGCCCGCTACGACGGCGAGCGACAACGGTTGCAGGCGCTGGACGCAGCCTTGGCGCACAGCCAGCACAGCTTTGCCCTGGCAAAGGGTAACTACCGTGCCGGCACCGTGGACGGGCTGGCCCTGCTCGACAGCGAGCGCGAAATGATCAGCCTGCGGGCCAGCCACACAGAAGCCCGAGGGCGCCTGGCGCAAGCGCAGGTAAACCTGTTCCGCGCGCTGGGAGGGCGGTGGTAGCGAGAAGCAAGACCAGCAGCGAGCACCGCCCACTGTAGGAGCGGGTTTACCCGCGAAGAATACACCGCGGTGGATGGCACGGGCTTCGCCCGTGTTCGCGGGCAAGCCCGCTCCCAATCACGCCAGCTTTTAGAAATTGAGCAAGACAGTTGCTCCCCCAACGGACGGCCAGCAGCCCCAATTCGAGAATGGAAACCAACCATGAATGTCGCCGTAGACAAACCCTCACCCGCCGAAACTGAACAGCTGGCAAGCGCTAGAACCCGTCGCCGCCTGGCAGTCATCGCCAGCGGCAGCCTGGCCGCAATCACCCTGCTGGCCTTAACCAGCTACTGGTTCAGCACCGGCCGCTACCTGGAAACCACCGACGATGCCTACGTCCGCGCCGACTGGGTGGCCCTGAGCCCACGCGTGGCGGGCTACGTAGCCGAGGTCGAGGTGGCTGACGACCAGCCGGTGAAAGCCGGTGATGTGCTGGTGCGCCTGCAAAACCGCGACTACCGCGCCCGCCTCGACCAGGCCCGGGCTGGCGTGACCGAGGCACAGGCGGCACTGGCCGCCGCCCAGGCCAGCCAACAGGTAGCGACCGAGCGCATCGACCTGCAACAGCAAGCCATCCTCCAGGCTGAGGCCGTCGTGCGCAGCGCCACCGCCGAACAGCACCGCAGTGAACTGGATGTCCAACGCTACCGTGGCCTGGTGCGTGACGATGCAGCGACCATGCAGCGCCTGGAAACCGCCAGCGCCCATGCCAGCCAGGCACAAGCCGCGCGGCAAGGTGCCCAGGCCGCGCTGCGCCAGCAACGCGCTCAACTGGCCATGGCCAAGGCCCGGTCAGCCCAGGCCGAGGCCGAGCTGCAACAACGGGCAGCGGCCCTGGCACGCGCCCTGGCCCACCAACAGCTTTCCGAGCAAGACGAACAGGACACGGTGGTCCGCGCGCCGATCACCGGCGTGGTCGGCCAACGCCGCGTACGCACCGGCCAGTACGTGGTGCCGGGCCAGCCGCTGCTGGCTGTGGTGCCCCTACAGCAGGCCTATGTAGTGGCCAACTACAAGGAAACCCAACTGGCCCGCATGCGCCCTGGGCAACCGGTAGAAATACATGTCGACAGCTTCGCCAGCCAGCCACTGCATGGCCATGTGGCCAGTTTTTCGCCAGCCTCGGGCAATGTCTTCGCCTTGCTGCCGTCGGACAACGCCACCGGCAACTTCACCAAGATCGTCCAGCGTTTCCCGGTGCGCATTCTGCTCGACAAACCGCTGGATGGCCCGCAGGTACTGCCCGGCATGTCGGTGGTCAGTACAGTCGACACACGCCCCGCAGAGGTCGCCGATGCGCACTGAGCAAACGGTCTCGCTGCGTGCCTGGGTAGCGGTGCTTGGCGGCCTGTTCGGCTGCTTCATGGCGGGTATGAACGTGCATGTCACCAGCGCCGCCCTGCCGGAAATCCGCGGCTCGCTGGGTGCCAGCTTCGAGGAAGGCTCATGGATTTCCACCGCCTACCTGGTGGCGGAAATCGTGATGATTCCACTGACGGCCTGGCTCGTGGAAGTGTTCTCGCTGCGACGGGTGATGTGGACCGGTTCGCTCATATTCCTGATCGCCTCGGTAGCCTGTTCCTGGGCGCCCAACCTGGAGGCGATGATCGTAATCCGGGTGATCCAGGGGGCTGCGGGCGCGGTGCTGATTCCCCTGTCGTTCCAGTTGATCATCACCGAACTGCCGGCCAGCAAGATGGCCATGGGCATGGCGCTGTTCAGCCTGGCCAACAGCGTGGCGCAGGCCGCCGGGCCGTCGATTGGCGGCTGGCTGACTGATGCCTATTCGTGGCGCTGGATCTTCTATCTGCAACTTTTCCCCGGCATCGCACTGCTGCTGGCCATCGCCTGGTCGATCGAGGCCAAGCCGATGAAGCTCGAACTGTTACGCAAAGGTGATTGGCTGGGTATCGCGGCCATGGTGATCGGCCTGGGCGGCTTGCAGATCGTGCTGGAAGAAGGCGGTCGGCTGGACTGGTTCGGCTCGCCGCTCATTGTCGGCATGAGCGTGGTCGCTGCCATTGCGTTGGTGGTGTTCGTGGTGACCCAGCTGTTCGGCCAGCGCGCGTTCATCAACCTGCGCTTGCTCGGGCACTACAACTTCGGCGTTGCCAGCGTGGCGATGTTCATCTTTGGCGCTGCCACGTTCGGCCTGGTGTTCCTGGTGCCCAACTACCTGTCGCAGTTGCAGGGGTTCAGCGCGCACGACGTGGGCGTGGCGCTGATCGCCTATGGCGTGGTGCAGTTGCTGCTGGCGCCGTTGATGCCCCGGCTGATGGGCTGGACCAGTGCCAAGTTCATGGTCGCCAGCGGTTTTTTGATCATGGCGCTGGGCTGCTGGCTGGGGGCTGGCCTGAGCGCCGACAGTGCCGACAACGTGATCATCCCGTCCACGGTGGTGCGCGGTATTGGCCAGCCTTTCATCATGGTTGCGTTATCGGTGCTGGCGGTGGCCGGGCTGGACAAGCGTGAAGCCGGCTCAGCCTCGGCGGTGTTCTCGATGTTGCGCAACCTCGGTGGCGCCATCGGTACGGCCGGGTTGACGCAACTGGTGGCGACCCGTGAACGCTTTCACAGTGAGCGCATTCACGAGCAGGTGACGCTGTTCGAGCCAAGCGTGCAGGCGCGTATCAACCAGACGGTGCAAAGCTGGCTGCCGCCTCAGCAGCAAATGCTGGAAGCGTTGGCGGCGACCATTCGACGAGAGGCTTACCTGATGGCCTACAGTGATGCGTTCTACCTGGCGTGCCTGGCATTGGTCGGGTGTGCCCTTGCAGCGTTGCTGCTGCGGGCCAGACAGCAGCATTGAAGGCAGTATCGACCTCTGTGGGCGACCGGAGCGTTCGGCATTCGGCCGCTGTTACACTGTCAACCGATGAAATTGGCGAGCCCGAGCAAAGGTATGAACCCGACGCGCTACTCCACCGTGGCAAAGGACCTGATGCAAGCGATTGCCAGCGGCCGCTACCCAGTAGGCAGCCTGCTGCCGACCGAGTTCGAACTGTGCGACCTTTACAATGTGAGCCGGCACACGGTGCGTGCCGCTATCGACCAGTTGCTCACCCAAGGGCTGGTGTCGCGCCGCAAGCGCGTGGGCACACGCGTGGAGGCCAGCAGCCCGCGCGGCGGCTATTCGCAGTCGTCAGCCAGGGTGGCTGACCTGGCGCAACTGGCAGACACCCAGCAGCGGGAAATCCAGGACGTGCGCCACTTTGTCGCCGACCTGAGCGAGGCGGCGAGGCTAGGGCTGGTGCCGGGGGAGCATTACTTCTGCGTATCGAGCCTCCGCGTCGACAGGCAGCACCCTGCCGCGCCGCTGGGCTGGACCGACGTGTATGCGCCGCGCGACTACACCGCGGTCATCGAACTGGCACGCGAGCACCCCGACCAACTCATTGTCGGGTTGATCGAACAGCACTATGGCCGGGCAATCGCAGTGGTCGACCAGCGGGTGCGCGCGGTGTTGCTGACAGCGGAAATGGCCAGGGCGCTGAAGGCAGAGGCGGGCTCACCGGGGCTGAAGATCATCCGCCAATACCGCGAGGAAAATGGTGATCTGATGGCGGTCTCAGAGACCGTGCACCCGGATGACCGCTTTACCTTGGTCACCCAGATGCGCCGCGACCGCTCCCCCGCCTGAACCTGCTCGTACAGGGATGGTGCAACTTTCAGCTGATGAACAGGCCGTTGCGCCTAAAGCGCCCCCAGTTGCCTTTCAGCTTCGACCAACTGCCTCGCCCGCGCCGTGCTCACCCGGTGATCGCGTGCCAGCCAAGCGTAGATCGTCGGTAGCACGAACAAGGTGAACAAGGTCCCCACCAGCATCCCGCACACAATCACCACCCCCAACCCGAAACGGCTGTTGGCGCCGGCGCCGCTGGCGAACAGCAGTGGCAGCACGCCAAAAGTCATCGCCGCCGTGGTCATCAGCACTGGCCGCAAGCGTATTTGCGCCGCACGAACAATGGCGGCGGCACGATCAAGGTTGTCGCGCACCTGAATCTCGTTGGCGAACGCTACCATCAGAATGCCATGCTTGCTGATCAGGCCGATCAGCGTCACCAGGCCAATCTGTGTGTAGATGTTCAGCGTGGCCCAGCCCAGCGCCAGCGGCAGCAGCGCACCGCAGATCGACAGCGGCACGGTCACCAGAATGATCAGTGGGTCGACCAGGCTTTCGTACTGCGCCGCCAGCACCAGATAGATCACCACCAGGGCGGCGAGAAATGCCCACATCAAGGCAAAGCCCTCCTGCACATACTGGCGCGATTCCGATTGCCAGTCGTGGCTGAAGCCCGGTGGCAGCTCGGCGGTGAGCTGTTCCAGAAATGCCACGGCGTTGCCCATAGATACACCCGGGGCCGGGATCGCCTGCAGGGTACTGGCGTTCTGCTGATCGAACTGCAACAGGCGGTTGGGTGCCACTTCGATATCCAGGCGCACCAACGTGGCCAGCGGCACCAGGCTGCCATCCTCGGCGCGCACATACTGGCGGCTCAACGCCGCAGGCGTCAGGCGTTGGTCCTGGATACTCTGCGGGATCACGTCATAAGAACGTCCGAACAGGGCGAAGCGGTTGAGGTACTGCTCGCCCACCAGTACGCCCAGCGACTCACCAATGGCCTGCATGCTGATGCCCAGGCTCGCCGCCTTGGCCCGGTCCACGCGAACCTTGACTACCGGGTTGTTGTAGTCGAGGTCGCTGTCCACCACGGCGAACAGGCCACTGTCGCGGGCGCGTTGCTTGAGCACTTCCATGGTCTGGAACAGCTCGGGGTAATCCTGGGCGCTGCGCAGCACCATCTGCACCGGCAGGCCACCGCTGGAGCCCGGCAGCGACGCGACCTGGAAGGCGAAGATGCTGCTGCCCTCGATATCCGCAACAGCCTGCTGCAACTGCGCCTGCACCTGTGCGGCGGAACGCTCGCGCACCTGCCACGCGCTGAGGTTGATGCCACCGAAACTGGCGGCCGGGCCGTCGGTACCGTTGATGATCCAGGTGTCGGTGGTTTCGGCAATGGACTTCATCACCTGGTCGAGCTTCAGCGCAAAGCGTTCCGCGTATTCGAGGCTGGCATGCTGCGGCGACTTGATGGCGGTCAGCACCGCCGCCTGGTCCTCGGGCGGCGCCAGCTCGCGTTGTGGCAGCAGGTAAAGCCAGGGCAGGCTCAGGCACACCAGCAACGCCACGCCGCCGCTGATCCAGCGGTGTGCCAGTGTGTACGCCAGCACCCGTCCATAGGCCCCGCTCAGCGTACCAAACAACCGATCGGCGAGAGCGGCCATGGCGCCATGCTGCTGACCGGGCTGCAGCAACAGCGAGCTCATCACCGGCGACAGGGTCAGTGCCACAATGCCGGACACGATCACCGCCCCCGCCAGGGTCAAGGCAAACTCACGGAACAGCGTGCCGGTCAGCCCGCCCATCAAGCCAATGGGCGCATACACCGCCGCCAGGGTCAGGGTCATGGCGATCACCGGCCCGGCGATTTCCCGCGCCCCGGCCAATGCTGCCGCGACCGGTGACTTGCCCTCCTCGATATGCCGATGCACGTTTTCCACCACCACAATGGCATCGTCCACCACCAGGCCGATGGCCAGCACCATCGCCAGCAGGGTCAGCAGGTTGAGGCTGAAACCGAACATCAACATCAGGCCCGCGGCCCCCAGCATCGACAGCGGAATGGCCACCACCGCAATCAGCACGCTGCGCAGCGAACCCAGGCACAGCCAGATCACCAACACCACGATCAGCATCGCCTCCACCAAGGTGCGCAGCACTTCATGGATCGACGCATCGATGAAGCGTGCGGTTTCATAGGCCAGCGCCACGTTCACGCCAGGCGGCAAGGTCTGCTGGATCTGTGGCAGCAGTTGGCGAATACCCTCGACGATCACCAGAGGGTTGCCGCTGGGCGTAGGGAACAGCCCCAGGTGCACGGCAGGTTTGCCGTCCATGGTTGCACTGGTCTGCGTGGCCGCAGCACTCAGCTCGACGGTGCCGATATCGCGCAGGCGCACCAGGTCGGTGCCATCGTTGCGGATGATCAGCTCCCGGAAGTCTTCGACCCGGGTCAGGTCGGTGTCCACCTGGATATCGGCCAGCACGTACTGCCCGCGCACCTGGCCCGGCGTTGCCTGGTAGTTGTTGGCACGTACCGCCTGCGCCACGTCCGCCGCCGTCACCCCGCGCCCGGCCATCTGCTCACTGTCCAGCCACAGGCGCATGGCCAGGCGCTGCCCGCCGAACGACTGCACCTTGGCCACGCCGTCGATACCGGAGAACTGCGGTTCCACCACCCGCGACAGGTAATCGCTCAGTTCCGGTATCGACAGGCTGTCGCTGGCAAACCCCACATAGGCCACGGCAGTGGAGTCACCTGCCGACAGTTCCACCACTGGGTCGTAGGCTTTTTCCGGCAGGCGATAGCGCACCTGGTTGACCTTGGCCATGGTTTCGGCCAGCGCCTGGGTCGAATCGCGGTTGAGCACCATGCGCAAGGTGATCAGGCTGCGCCCCTGCTGCGACGACGAGGACAGGTAGTCGATGCCTTCGACCGACGACACTGCCTGGGTGATCGGCTGCGTCACGAAACCCTGCATCAACTCGGCGGAGGCACCGGGGTACTCGGTGCTGATGGTAATGGTCGAGCTTTCCAGCAACGGATACTGGCGGATCGGCAACTTGCCCATGGCAAACAGCCCCATCAGGATGATCAGGCTGCTGACCACCAGCGCCAGCACCGGGCGGCGCACGAAGACGTCGGTAAACCTCACGACTGCCGCCCTCCCTGGCTGGCCTGCAGGCTGTCCTGCGCCACTGGCTCGACCGGCATGCCATCACTCAGTTTCAGCTGGCCGGAAACCACCACACGGTCACCGGGCGTCAGGCCGGAGGTGATTTCCACCCGCCCCTGCCAGCGCTCACCGGTGGTTACCTGCACCCGGCTCACCCGGGTGCCATGCTGCGGGTCCTGGGTCGCGACAAACACCGTCTGCCCATAGGCGGTGTAGGTGATCGCGGTTTCCGGCACGGCCAGCACGGTCGACGGCTGCGCAGCATCCAGCCGCACGCCGGCATACATACCCGGCTGCAACTGCCCTTGCGGGTTCGGCAAGGCCGCCTGTACCTGCACAAGGCGTGCTGTGCTGACCACCGGATCGACCGCCACCACCCGGGCCTGGAAGTCTTGCCCACGCACCGCGTCCACCGTCAGTGTCAGCACTTGCCCGGGGTGCACTTCGGGGGCGGCCTGCTCGCCCAAGGCAAAGTTCACGTGCAACTGGCTGATGTCGGCCAGGCTGACGATGGTCTCGCCAGCGCCCAGGTACTGGCCCTGATGCACACGGCGGATGCCGAGCTTGCCGGCAAACGGTGCGCGAATGGCCTTCTGCGCGATCAGCGCCTCGACATGCTGCAGCTCACCACGGGCCACGTCCACGGCCGTGGCGGCGTTGTCCAGCAGCTCTTGCGACACGGCATTCATCGCGCGCAGTTTGCGGCTGCGCTGCAACACCACGTCAGCGTTACGCAACCTGGCCTGCAACTGCACGCGCAGGGCCTGCTCGGGTGCGTCGTTGAGCTGCACCAGCAACTGCCCGGCCACTACTGTCTGCCCCGACTCGAAGGCGATGCGGGTAATACGCCCTGGCATCTCGGCCGCCACCTGCACCTGGTTGACCGCCTCCAACTCCCCCGAAGCAAAGCGCTGCCGCGCCAGTTGCACCTGCTCGGCCGTGGCCAGCGCCACCTTGGTCGCCGGCCACACCGCCGCAGCGGGCGGCGCCGAGCCGCTTCCCACCAGCGCATAGGCAGCGGCCAGCGCACCGGCAACAGCGCCGGCCCAGGCCAGTAACGTCCGTTTGTTCATGCACAGCTCCGATCACAGGGAAAGCGGTTGCAGGGAAGATCGGGCAGGACTATAAAAGCTCAACTTTACTTGAGGTCAACAGGCATGGCAGCGGAATGTTGATGGCACCCCCTGGCTGCTGATAGACGTTGAAGTGGTAGCGCGAGGCAATCACGACATCGTTAAACCGGAATCACCTGACAATTTTATCAGTGTCGAACTTGTGGCCTGTGAGGCACACTCATACCTCCTTCAGCTTGGGTTCCTCAAGACCATGTCTACAGACACTTACTCCAGGCATATACCAAAACGCGTGCCAAACAACTACTTGCCCTATGGCTATCGTAACGCCGAAAAGCAGCCGATCGGAATCTTAGGCTACAATGGCGAGCCTCTATCTACCCTAAGGGAATGCTACGCCCTCGGTAATGGACACCGAATCTATAGCCCCCGTTTGATGCGATTCATAAGCGCAGACACACTGAGCCCTTTCGATCGTGGCGGTCTAAATTGCTATGCCTACTGCCTGAACGACCCAATCAATGCAACGGACCCTAGCGGAAAATCCCGATTCAAGACGGCGGGCACTGTAGCCTTGGCAGTGGTCAGATTTAAGAAAAATCTATCATCGAGGACAGAAAACACCAATCACTGGAAAGCACTTGGCAATTGGTATGCCGATGAGTTGAGTGAGGACGTAAAGCTCGCAATCCAATCAATAAAAAATCAAACAACCCACATCACCCTGGTCAAAAATCCCGCCAGCTTATTCAGACTTAACGATTCTCAATTCAAACATAAATTTGTCTTTACACGCGATAGAAATTTCTTCATAGGCAGTTACAGCGCAGATGAACCCAGCCATCCAAGCATCGCCCATCTTGGTCAAGGGATAACCGGAACCAAGAGTGACGTTGTCAGTGCAGGGGGCATCATAAAAGACGGCAACGGTTATACGTTAGACACCCATTCCGGACACTATATGCCTTCGCTTGAGCAGTTGAAACCCGCGCAAGCCCATCTTGAGTCGCTCGGCATAGCAGTAAAAAGCTTGAGGGAAAATAAGCCTTCTAAAGGCTATGCAGCACGTCTCTAGCGTATTCGTGCCCGGCAAAAAACCTAATATCGGAGGCAGCGTATCCCACGAACGATTGAGTCTCACCAATCTGCTTTTGTGCGTACGTTGCGCCCTCGCGCACTAAAAAATTTGCCGGCGCCTTAGGTACCTCTAGGAGCTCACCTTACTTGGAGCCTGCAGGCCTGGCAGCGAAAAGACGTCGAAACAGCACGAATGGCTAATGGGTAATCACTGATGCCAAGTGCCAGATCTGACGGAGTCAGAGATATGTCAACGCATAAAACTTCGACACCCCGTAAAAAACACGATCCGGCCATTGCACCCCGTTCGGAAAGCCAGGCCCGTGACCAACATGGCGCCGTACGAACATCCACGGACCCAACAACAGGCCAGCCAGCAAACTACACACCCTATGGGTTTCGAAACGCCAACGCGGAGCCGACCGGGGCAGTGGGGTTCAATGGTGAATTTTACATTTCTGCGGTGAACGGTTACGCACTCGGAAACGGGTACCGAATATTCATCCCACGCTTGATGCGATTCATCAGCCCAGACCACCAGAGCCCTTTCCTCAAAGGCGGCATAAACGCCTATGCCTACTGCCTGAACAACCCAGTCAACGCACAAGACCCTAGCGGAAAAAACGCAATCAATACATTTGTTCAGACCGCTATCAAGATAGGCAAGACTTATAGCAAACGATTCAAACCCTCCAATACGGGCCACTTACTTTCTAACAACCAAGCCAAACACCTTAAAACCGAACTCAAGGATGCCAAAAGCTTTATAAGCGAGGGCATCGTAGACATCAATATTATCAACGACAACAATAGCGCCAAAAAATTCAGCCCATCACTCATTTACAAATACACCCTCATAAATGAAGGCGACGAAACGACCCTGGTCGTCTTCGGCGCCTCTACTGACGCCCTCTTGAATACTCACGCCAGCGGCGCTGAAATGTGGAATTTCAATGCCAGCAATAACGTTAGCGCTGCGGGTTATATCGCCTATGAGAAGGGGGTATTTATTGTCGACGACTGGTCCGGCCACTATCAGCCTGAGTTCTGGCGCACAGCGCTCGTAAAAGCCTATCTGGAAGGGTTGGGCTATGAAGTGAGAACCGTGCGTCGTGGCTTTGGGTAACGTGCCAACAGCTGGAAAGTGATGGGCAAGGGCGAATGCCGTCATGCCATACCCCAATGACCCGGAAAAACGGTTGCGCCGCCGACCGGGCCGGCTTATAAAAACTCAACTTAACTTCAGGTCGATTCGTATGGCAGCGGACAACACACGGATGCTCACAGTGGGTGAAGTGGCCAAGCGCAGCGGCGTGGCGGTGTCTGCGCTGCACTTCTACGAAACCAAGGGGCTGATCGCCAGCGTCCGCACGGCAGGCAACCAGCGCCGCTATCCCTCGCTGGTGCTGCGTACCCTGGCGATCATCAAGGTGGCCCAGCGCACGGGAATTCCGCTTGAGGAAATCAAACAGGCCTTCAGCCGTTATGCCCCCAACAGCAAGCTCACGGCAGCACAATGGAGCGAGATGTCCACGGCCTGGCGCGAGGACCTGAATGCCCGCATTCGCACACTGGAAGCACTGCGCGACAGCCTCGACAACTGCATTGGCTGCGGTTGCCTGTCGCTGGAAGACTGCCCGCTGCGCAACCCCGAGGATGTACTGGGCAAGGAAGGGACCGGGGCGCGGATCCTCGAAAAGAAGGCGCGCTAACCTCGCGCGCTCATGCCAGGTGCGACCCTTCGCCGGCGCGCATCACCTGCAGGTGACAAGCAGTCGCTTTGAACCATTGCGGCGATTCACCGCCCTAACCCTGTGCTGTTAACCCAAAGCCGCTCACAGGAAGGAACTAAGCCATCATGAAACGCGAACAGATCGAAGGTGTAGCAGAGGACCTGGCTGGCAAGGCGCAAAGCGCCGTAGGTCGCCTGGTCGAAGACCCGGCGCTGGAAGCCGAAGGCGATGCGCGTCAGGCCGCAGGCCAGGTGACCAAGACCTACGGCGACACCCTGGACACGGTGTCCTCGTTCGTTAAGGAAAAGCCCTTCGCCGCACTGGCCATCACCGCCGCCGTCACACTGGTGGTCTCTCGCCTGCTGCGCCGCTGAGCCACGGCGCCTCAGGCGGTTCAGGGCCGGATATCTTGTCCGGCCTGCGCCATCACCAGATGGCGATATCGTACGTCAGGTAAAGGCGATTGCTGTCTCGGCCGCGGGCGAAATCTGATCGATACACATAGTTTCGCAGCTTTACGCCCAGCCCTTTCAGCGGCCCGCCCTGCACCACGTAGGCAATCTCGGCGTCACGCTCCCATTCTTTGATGCCCTCGTCACCTGAGCGGCCATTGTCGCCACTCAGGTAACGCGTCATGAAGGTCAGCCCCGGTACCCCGGCGGCAGCGAAGTTGTAGGCGTAGCTGGCCATCCAGGTCTTCTCTTCCTCTTCGATGAACTTGCCGATGCCGACGTTGCTGAACGAATAGACCGTTGCCCCACTGATATACGGCAGCCCCGCTTCACCATCGAGCACCTGGTAACCTGCGCCGACGGTATGCCCGGAGTGGGCGTACGACAGTTGGCCGCTGAACATGTCGTTGTCGATGCCACCGCCATACGCGGTACCGCTGTCGCGGCTTTTGAAGTAACGCAGGTCGGTGGTCAGCACGCCGCCGCCCAGCGGCAGGTCGTGCACCAGCCCGGCGAAGTCCTGGCGGTAGAAATGCTCGAGCTCGCCGTGGAAATAACTCAGGCGCAGTTGCTTGCTGACGGTGTAATCGGCACCGGCGAAGCTGAAGTCGCCAGACGCTGGGCCGCCATACCCGTCCAGGTACAATCCGGTGCTATCGGATGAATCGCGCTGTTTGAAGCGATCCAGGTGGCCGGCGGTAAGGGTGAGGTTGTCGATGTCGGTGCTGGTCAGCTGAGTGCCTTGATAGGTCTGCGGCAGCAGGCGCGCATCGTTGTACACCAGTACCGGCGTCTTGGGCAGCAAGGTGCCATGCTTGACCACGGTGCTGCCCAGGCGGGCTTTGGCCGTGATACCGGCGCTGGCGAATTCGTCGGCCGCGCGGCCATCGTCATGCACTGGCAACAGCCCGGTGCCGCTGCGCCCACGGCCGGAGTCTAGCTTGAAGCCGACCAGGCCCAAGGCGTCGAGCCCCAGGCCGAGGGTGCCTTGGGTGAAGCCAGACTGGTAATCGAGCAGAAAGCCTTGAGCCCATTCCACCCGTTCGCTTTTGGCAGTGGCGGCGGCGCGGGCGCTCATACCCTGCTCGTCACGGAAATTCTCGTTGAAATACACGTTGCGCAACTGCAGCTTGAGCTTGCTGTCTTCGATGAAACCGGCGGCACCGGCCACAGGCAGCCAGCCGCACAGCAGGCCACAAGTGGCCCCACGGAAAAGAAATCGGGACATGATGGTTACTCTGTTGTTGTTCTTGGGTGAGTCAGAGGGGCGCCGAGCGGCGCCCTGGGTGCTTCAAACCATGAAGGACAAGGCGCCCGTCAGCAGTGCCAGCGCAGTGATCACCAGAGAAGTGAGCACGGCCCACTTGAAGGTGGCTTTCTGGAAATCACCGATATCCCTGTCGACCATGCCCACCAGCAGCAGAGTCGAGGCCACCAGCGGGCTCATGAGGTGAACCGGCTGGCCAAGCACCGAGGCGCGGGCGATTTCCACCGGGTCGATGCCGTACGCGGCCGCGGCATTGGCCAGGATCGGCACAACGCCGAAGTAGTACGCGTCATTGGACAGCACGAAGGTCAGCGGCATGCTGGTCAGCGCCACCACCAGCGGGAACCAGTGGCTCCACGCTTCCGGAATCCAGTCCACCAGCGTCTGGGCCAATGCATCGACCATCTTGGTACCCGAGAAAATACCGGCAAAGATGCCCGCGGCGAACACCAGCAGCACCACGGTCATGGCGTTGCCCGAATGGGC